>CAKSAW010000001.1 GCA_934437695.1 uncultured Blautia sp.
AATGAGGGGAAGATACCGGCTTCTTCTATTTTGGTTGTAACTTTTTCCAGAGCAGCGGCAACAGAGATGAAAGAACGTTTTTTGAAATTCGTGGTACAGACCAGAAGCGAAGTGACTTTTGGGACTTTCCACGGAATTTTTTATGGGATCTTAAAGGCTGCCTATCATCTGAGTGCTGCCAATATTCTTTCTGAGGAAGAGAAATTTAGCATTCTCCGTGAGATGACTGAGAAATATGGACAGGAAATGGCTCAGGAGGGAGACTTCATTGAAGAAGTTGCCAGGGAGATCAGTGTCGTAAAAGGAAACTGTATTTCTCCGGAGCATTATTATGCCTCCTGCTGCTCGGATGAGATATTCCGGGATATTTTTCATGGCTATAAGCAGGCTCTGAAGGCAAAACGCAAGCTGGATTTTGATGATATGATTCTCTGCTGCTATGAACTCTTTTCCCAGAGACCGGATATTCTGAATGCATGGAGGAGAAAATTTGTCCATATCCTGGTGGATGAGTTTCAGGACATCAACAGCTTACAGTACAAGATCCTGCAGATGTTGGCGGCACCTGCCAATAACCTGTTTATTGTGGGGGATGATGACCAGTCCATCTATCATTTCCGGGGGGCTAGACCAGAGATCATGCTGAATTTTACAAAGGATTATCCGAAAGCAGAAACTGTTCTTCTGAATGTGAATTACCGGTGCAGTAAGAATATCCTGCGTACAGCCATGAAAGTGATCGGATGTAATACCAGGCGTTTCAAAAAGCAACTGGATACTCCAAATGAAGAAGGGATGCCTGTAACCTGTAAAGAGTTTGATAATCCAAGAGAAGAGTATATGTGCGTGGTGGCAGCTCTGAAAAAGAGAATGGAACGGGGAGAGAATCTGCTGAATACGGCAATCCTGCTTCGCACAAATCAGGAATCGGAAGGTTTGATCAATGCGCTGATGGAATACCAGGTTCCTTTTACAATGAAAGAACAGCTCCCCAATCTGTTCCGCCATTGGATCTGCAGGGCGCTTTTGGCTTATCTTGAAATGGCAGCAGGAGACAGAAGCAGGAAAAATTTTCTGGAGATCATGAATCGGCCAAATCGTTATATTTCCAGAGAAGCATTGAACAGTTCACAGATTAATTTCAACGAACTTCGGGAATATTATAAAGATAAAGACTGGATGTGCGACAGAGTCACCACACTGGAGACGCATCTGAGAATTCTTGGCACCCTTTCACCCTTTGCTGCGGTTAATTTCATCAGAAAGGGAATGGGATTTGAAGAATACTTGCGCGAATACGCACAGTATCGTAAAATAAAACCAGAAGAGCTGTTTGAAATACTGGAGAGGATTCATGAGAGTGCAAAAGGAATGAAGTCTCTTGCACAGTGGCAGGCATACATAGAGGAATATACGAGACGTCTGAATGAACAGGCGCAAAAACAGCAGGAAAAAAAAGAAGGGGTGACCATATCAACACTCCATGCAGTGAAAGGTCTGGAATATGATATCGTATATATTCTGAATGTTAATGAAGGGAGTATCCCTTATCGTAAAGCAGTTCTTGCAGAAGCAGTGGAAGAAGAACGAAGACTGTTTTATGTAGGCATGACCAGAGCAAAAAAGAAACTGGTGCTTGCCTATGTAAGGCGCCAGTATGAGAAGGAACGGGAACCGTCCCGTTTTCTTGAGGAGACAGGCCTATGAACAGAGGGATTATTTATTATACAAAGATACGGGAAGAATATGCAGGTGCACATATGGAGCATATGATCGCAGAAAAGCTTCTGGAAACAGCGCTGAAAAAAGAATATGGGATCAATCTGTACAATGAACCCAGAGCAGAAGGAGAACATGGAAAACCCTTTCTTTCCTACCGTCCGTCTCTGCATTATAATATCAGTCATTCAGGAGAGTATGTGGTATGTATTCTGGCTGACCAGGAAGTGGGAATCGATGTGCAGATCCACCGTAAAGCTAATTATGAAAGAATGCTCAGACGTATGGTGCCACAGGAAAAGTATGATGAAATTCTGTCAGATGCTGATGCTGAAAAGAAATTTTTTGAACAATGGGTGTTGAGAGAAGCATATATCAAATGGACCGGTGAGGGACTTTCCAGGGATCTTAAAACCATATCAATGGATGAAGGCAGCAGTATGCTCCTTGATATGGAAGAGGGATACAGTGGAGCAGTGTGGGCAATGAATCCCATGGAGATCAGCTGGAAGTCTGAAGATATCATACTCAGGTAAGACATGAATAAACAAACGAAGAAAGAAATCCGAAGACTGGCAGTAAAAGTGCTGGTGGTGGCACTGGCACTTGGACTGGCTTTCTGGGGTTATGCCTTTGTATACAGAGGTAAAACAGAACCTCCTGCCAAATATCCTGTAACCAATCAGGACGCAGCAGTATATTCACTGAGGGGACAGATCCAGATGCTGTCACAGCAGGAGGGCTTAAATACATTTGCTTTTGAGGGCAGAAGAAAAGAGAAAGAGTACGGAACATATATTATTCCGGGACTGAAGTATACCAGAACATTTCTGAACGCACAGGGTACAAAACAGGCGGTATGCACATCCATGACTCCTCAGGGACTTGCCGTGACCGATGAATATGTACTTGTGAGTGCCTACTGTCATACAGAAAAACACAACTCTGTTATATATGTGATCAATAAAGAAACTCACAGATTTATCAAAGAAGTGATATTGCCGGGTCTGCCTCATGTGGGCGGGCTTGCTTATGATCCGGAACACGATATGCTGTGGTATTCTTCGAATATCAACGGAATCGCACAGGCAGTAAGCATTAAGATGGATGTTCTGCGGGAATACAGTTATGCTGATAATCATATGCCTGTACAGGTAAACCAGACCTGCAGTCTTTATGGAATCGTGAGAGATTCCTTTATGACTTTTTATAAGGGGTGTCTGTATGTGGGATGTTTTAATAAATATACAGAAAGTACAATTGCCAGATATGCCGTAGATGCTCAGGGGAATCTGGTAAATACTTTTGATGAGGAACTGGGTATGATGTTTGAAATGGCAGTTCCGCTGGATTATTCCACAATATCAGAACAGGCACAGGGAATGGCTTTTTATAATGATAAGCTGTTATTGTCACATTCTTTTGGTATCCTGCCATCAAGGATTGTTTTTTATGAACAGTCGGATAAGCGACTGTATGTGAATGAAACTTCTGCCAGATCATACAGAATGCCTGAAATGATCGAGCAGATCGTAGCAGACGGAGATGAACTTTATGTGCTTTTTGAATCAGGTGCCTATGCGTACAGAGGATATGCAGCCAATGTGGTAGACAGGGTACTGAAATTAAATCTTACAAAAATGGAAGAGTCTTATCAGGAAGAGTACTAAAATCAGTTTGTCCACATATATTAAGTGTAAAGAGGTGATACACATAGAAGCGCAGCAGATTGAAAACCTGTTTGCCGGAAATATCCGGAATCTTTTAATGGATGCGAAACTGGATTACGATAAATTATATGAAATACGCCTTCGAGTAGGGCGTCCGTTATTTCTGACTTATGACGGAGGAGAATGTTTTCTGCGAAAACCCGGCCAGGAACAGTATCTGGTAACAAGGGAGGATCTGAAGGAAACACTGGAATATGTGACAGGATATTCTCTGTATGCTTATGAAGATGAGATCAGACAGGGATATATCAGTGTTCAGGGTGGTCATAGGGTAGGTGTGACAGGAAAAGTAGTGCTGGACAGAGGCAGGATTATGGGAATGAAATATATTTCCTGCATTAATGTCCGTCTGGCTCATGAGATACAGGGATGTGCAGATAAAGTAATGTCCTATATCCGCACTGAGAAATGGGTTGCAAATACCTTGATCATTTCACCGCCAAGATGCGGGAAGACCACATTGCTGAGAGATATCATCAGACAACTGAGCAATGGATGGGCAGATACACCAGGGATGACAGTGGGAGTGGTAGATGAAAGAAGCGAGCTGGCAGGCTGTTATCAGGGAATTCCTCAGAATGATCTGGGAATGCGCACAGATGTGCTGGATTGCTGCCCGAAATCAGAAGGAATGCAGATGTTAGTTCGTTCCATGTCACCGGATGTTGTGGCCGTGGATGAACTGGGCTGTGAAGAGGATTTTAAAGCAGTTGACTCTGTGATCCACTGTGGATGCAAATTGATCGCAACAGCACATGGAAGTTGTCTGGAGGATGTACTGGATCAGCCACTTTTTTATAAACTTATGGGTGAGAAGGTGTTTGAACGCTATATTATCCTGGACAAGAATGGTCAGGCAGGATCTCTGAAAGCTGTATTAGACGAAAATGGAAGGGTATGCTTAAATCAATAGGGCTATGTGTGATCGTCATTTCAGGTATCGGTTTTGGATCTGCCATGAGCAATGAACTTGGCAGACGTAAAAAGATGCTGGAAATGATTTTACGGATGATCATCCTCTTAAGAGGAGAAATACGTTATGGAAATAAATCTCTGTACGATGCCTTTACAGGCGCTTCCGGGAAACTGGAGGGGAAGTACAGAGAATTTTTTATACTTACGGCGCAGGAAATGAAACGGAAAGCAGGGAGTTCCTTTGGCGGCATATTCAGAGAATGTGCAGGAAAATGCCTGAATCTGGATTGTCTTTCACAGGAAGAACAGGAGATATTTTATTCTCTGGGAGATCAGCTGGGATATCTTGGACTGGATATGCAGGAAAAACAGCTGGATCAGCTGGAAAAGGAAACAGAATATGCTATTATGAAGCTGGAGAAAGATTTTTGTGAAAAAAGAAAGCTGTACCGCAGCATGGGAATCCTGGGAGGGATATTTGTGGCGGTCCTTTTTTTATAGAGAGATTAATGGCAGAGTCCGGAAAGGAGAGACTGTGGAGGTAAGTCTTATTTTTAAAATCGCTGCAGTAGGAATTCTGGTTTCAATTCTCTGCCAGATCCTGAAGCACAGCGGAAGGGAGGAACAGGCATTTCTGGTAAGTCTGGCAGGACTTTTGATGGTTCTGTTCTGGATCGTGCCTTATATTTATGAACTGTTTGAAAGTATCCAGCAGCTGTTTGTGCTGTGAATGCTGCTATGGCAGAAAGAGGTTTGGGTATTATGGATATTGTGAAGGTTTCAATTATGGGTATCTGTGGAATGATGCTTGGTTTTATACTCAAGGAAACCAGACCGGAGTTTGCGGCACTTGTGACTATGATGACAGGCTTTCTGATACTTGGACTTGCTGCGGGAAAAGTTTCCTATTTATTTGAGACTATGAACAGACTGAGGGAAAGCTTTCCCATAGACAGCAGTTATCTGGCAGTTCTGATAAAAATCATAGGAATTACATATATCGGTCAGTTTTCTTCTGCAATCTGTAAGGATGCAGGATATCAGACTATTGGGACGCAGATTGATCTGTTCTGTAAACTGTCTGTGATGGTTTTGAGTATGCCGGTACTGTTGGCAATACTGGATACGATTTCGGAGTTTATGATATGAGGCAGAGTGTTAAGAACGGATTGTGGTTTATACTGATTATTGTTTTTATGTGGGGAATGATACGGGAGCCTGTTTTTGTGTATGCTTCACGGCCAGGAGGACAGAGTGATCCTGAACAGATATTACAGGAAGATTTGCTGGATGAGATACAGATCGATGATATGCAGAAAATGCTGGATGAAATTATGACAGATCATTCTTTTTCTGTCAGGGAAGCGCTTATGAATATAATAAATGGGGAAGAACCTGTTTCAAAAGAGACTGTACGGAGTTTTTTGTACAGTCTCTTTTTTTCGGACATAGAGAATGGAAAAGAATTGATTCTGAAATTTTTGATGATCATTTTGATCGCAGCTGTACTGGCAGAGTTTTCGGATGTATTTGGAAATGGACAGGCTGGCAGTATAAGTTTTTACATTGTTTATCTTGCACTGTTTATGATGCTTATGGAAGAGTTTCTACAAATGGAAAGCGCTCTGGCACAAAGGCTTATGGGGCTGGTGGACTTTATGAAAGTAGTATCTCCTGCATATTTTATGACAGTGACCGCATCCACAGGGGCATCAACAGCTGCTGTATTTTATGAGGGAGTTCTGCTGATGGTGTGGGTGATTCAGTGGCTGCTTGCAAATCTGTTTCTGCCTGTTATAAATCTGAGCATACTTTTGAAAATGGTAAACCATTTGTCAAAAGAAGAAATGCTTACTAAAATGGCAGAGCTTCTGGATATTGCTGTAAGCTGGGGATTGAAAACGCTTCTCGGAACTGTGATCGGACTGCAGATCGTTCAGAATATGGTGAGTCCGGTGATAGATGCCATGAAGCGTTCTGCTATAGGTAAGGCGGCAGGTGCGATTCCCGGAATCGGAAATGCAGTGACTGCTGTAACAGAATTAATACTGACCAGCGCAGTGATGGTGAGAAACAGCTTTGGAATAGTAATCGTGATCTTGCTGGTAATAATTGGCGTAGGTCCTGTGATCCATTATGGAAGTCTGTCCCTGATCTATCGTTTCCTGGCTGCTGTTGCACAGCCGATCTCAGATAAAAGAGTTGTGGGAGCATTGGGAACAATGGGGGAAGGATGTGCCATGTTGTTGAAACTTATGCTGATCGCAGAGGTGCTCTGTATGCTTACATTCCTGATCATTATAGTTGGCGTATCCTAATTGACGGAGCACGCGGAACAGGAGGAACAGATGAAGGAGGAACTGTATTTATGGATCAGAAATCTGGCTGTTTTTTATGTTTTTTTTACTGCAGTCCTTAATCTGATACCTGATCAGAAATATGAGAAATATGTGCGTTTTTTTATGGGGCTGTTGTTGATTTTTATAATGAGTATCCCTATGCTTTCTTTTGTTGGAAAGGGGCAGGAGCTGACAGAGAGTTTTCTGGATAATTTTTCTGAGAAAAATAAAGAAAAAGAAATCCGGGAATTTCAGAATCTTCAGAAGGTATATCTTGAAAAAGGATATGAGCTGGAACTGGAACAAAAAATCCAGGAATTTCTGGAAAAAACGGGCATAGAAGTATACAGAATAAAAGTAAATATAGAAGGTGAGGATACACAGGTAAAGATTATACTGGAGACAGAAATTTCTCAGGAAGAGAGAAGGGGGATTGAAGATGCACTGGTGGAAGAGTGGGGACTTAAAGAAAACAGGATTAATTTCCAGATTGTCCGAAATGAGTCCTGCAAAGTGGGGAATCCTGTTACTTCTTGGAGTACTTCTGGCAGTGGCAGCGATGCCGGTATCTGACAGGCAGAAAAGGAAAACCGTTACAGCAGATCAGACGACAGGTATGCAAAAGAGTGATCTGGAAGAGAAACTGGAAGGACTTCTTGAAAATGTAGAAGGAGTGGGAAAAGTACAGGTTATCCTGATGACAGATGAGAAGAAGGATGGGCAGAGTTTTTATAATTCAGGGACTATACAGGTAACAGGTGTTCTGATTTCAGCAGAAGGAGGGGAAAATCCTGTGATAGTCCGGAATATTCAGCAGGCGGTAATGGCATTATTTCAGGTGGATGCGAATAGAATAAGAATAATGAAAATGAAATGAGGAGAGAAATGTGAAAAAAGTTATCAGAAAAAATCAGGTCATTATCACGTCACTGGCAATCCTTATTGCAGTAGCAGGATATCTGAATTTTGCAGATGTGGATCTTGGGTTTAAAGATAAGGAGACGAGTACGGACAGCAGCAGTATCCTTGAAGATGCAGGATATGATCTTACAGACGAAACAGCACTTCTGGATGAAAATCAGGGAGATGACAGTATTACAGACGGTCAGGAGACAGACACTCCCGGAGAAGCAGTGCTTACAGGCTCTACCGGATTTGCTGCACAGGCAAAGATCAGCAGAGAGCAGGTACGCTCTCAGAATAAAGCAGATCTGCAGAATATTATTAATAATGAGAAAATTGATGATGAAGAGAAACAGGAAGCGATACATACCATGGTTTCTATGACAGACCTTTCAGAAAAAGAAGCAGCAGCAGAACTTTTGCTTGAGGCGAAAGGCTTTAAAGATGTGGTGGTAAATCTCACAGGAGAGACAGCAGATGTGGTAATCCCTGAGGCAGAACTTTCGGATGCGCAGAGAGCACAGATTGAAGATATTGTAAAAAGAAAAACAGGAATTGCGGCAGAGAATATCGTGATCACTCCGCTGAAGCAGAGTGAAGATGCAGACAGTACAGAAACGGACAGTGCAGAAACAGATGAAACAGCAGCAGATGCCTCTTATGAAGACAGTGAGACATCTGCCCAGCCATATGAAGATGTTACGGTTGATGTTACTGATATTTATGATTATCAGTAATTTTTGATACTGGCATCTGACTTATGAATAAACAGGAATGTGAATATACAAACATATATCTTGACAGGAAAGCAGTGCATATACTAGAATAGGAATGTTGCAAAAAACAGGAAATGTAACTGATTCCGGCATTGCCGGAGTTTCATAAAATAATAATTAAGAAAGCGCACACAGGAGGCTAAACGTGTCTAAGTATACGAATGAAATAGAAAAAAGAAGAACATTTGCCATTATTTCCCATCCGGATGCAGGTAAGACTACACTGACTGAGAAATTCCTGCTGTATGGCGGAGCTATTAATCTTGCCGGAAGTGTTAAAGGTAAGGCAACAGCCCGCCATGCAGTATCAGACTGGATGGAGATTGAGAAAGAGAGAGGTATTTCCGTTACTTCCTCTGTTCTGCAGTTCCATTATGACGGTTATTGCATCAATATTCTAGATACACCCGGACATCAGGACTTCTCGGAGGATACTTACCGTACACTGATGGCAGCGGATTCGGCAGTTATGGTAATTGATGCTTCCAAGGGTGTTGAGGCACAGACAAGAAAACTTTTTAAAGTCTGTGTTATGCGCCATATTCCGATCTTTACATTTATAAATAAAATGGACCGCGATGCAAACGACACATTCGACCTTCTTGATGAAATTGAGAAAGAGCTTGGGATCGCAACCTGCCCGATCAACTGGCCGATTGGCTCCGGTAAGAAATTCCGAGGTGTTTATGACCGTAATACAGAGAAAATCATGACTTTCTCTGATACACAGAAAGGTACTAAAGAAGGTGTAATCGAAGAAATCCCGTTAAATGATAGCCGCTCAGATGAGATTATGGATCCGGAGCAGAAAGCCCAGCTTCTGGATGAAATCGAACTTCTGGATGGTGCAAGTGCGGATTTTGATCAGGAACTGGTAAGCAAGGGTGAACTGACACCTGTATTTTTTGGATCTGCCCTGACAAACTTTGGTGTGGAGACATTTCTGGAGCATTTCCTGAGTATGACTTCATCACCGCTTCCGAGAATGTCTGATATTGGCGAGATCGATCCTATGGATGATAATTTCTCTGCATTTGTGTTTAAGATCCAGGCAAATATGAACAAAGCTCACAGAGACAGAATTGCGTTTATGAGAATCTGTTCAGGTAAATTTGATGCTTCCCAGGAAGTATATCATGTGCAGGGGGATAAGAAAATGCGTTTGCTTCAGCCACAGCAGATGATGGCAGAGTCCCGTCATGTGGTAGATGAAGCATATGCGGGAGATATCATTGGTGTTTTTGACCCGGGCATCTTTTCTATTGGAGATACAATCTGTGCAACTGGCAAAAAATTTGAATTTGAAGGTATTCCTACATTTGCACCGGAACATTTTGCAAGAGTGCGTCAGATCGATACTATGAAGAGAAAACAGTTTGTCAAGGGTATCAATCAGATCGCTCAGGAAGGTGCGATCCAGATTTTCCAGGAATTTAATACAGGTATGGAAGAGATTATCGTAGGTGTTGTAGGTGTTCTTCAGTTTGATGTCCTGAAATATCGTCTGGAAAATGAATACAATGTAGACATTCGTCTGGAGACACTTCCGTATGAACATATTCGCTGGATCGCAAATAAAGATGAGGTAAAAGTGGACAAGATCGTTGGTACTTCTGATATGAAGAAAGTTACTGATCTTAAGGGAAATCCGCTGCTTCTTTTTGTAAATCCATGGAGTGTGGGTATGACAGAAGACAGAAATCCTGGCTTAATATTAACGGAATTCAGCAAATAACCCTTTTCATTTATCTGCCGATTTGGTATAATAAACAAATATTAAAGAATTCCTCAGGAGGTTTTCAGATGGCAGAGAAGAGAACAACATATAAAATACAGGATTTAGGCGGCATTGGTGAAGTTCAGATCGCAGATGAAGTGGTTGCTATCATTGCCGGACTTGCTGCTACAGAAGTAGATGGAGTTGCTTCCATGGCAGGCAATATTACAAATGAACTGGTAAGTAAACTTGGAATGAAGAATCTTTCCAGGGGTGTTAAGGTTACTGTGCTTGAAGGTGTTGTAACAGTAGACCTGAACCTGAATATCGAATATGGTAAGAACATTCTTGAAACAAGCAAGAAAGTTCAGGAGAAAGTAAAATCATCCATAGAGAATATGACAGGCCTTGAGGTTGCAGATGTTAACATTCATATTGCCAGTGTAGATATGGAGAACGAAAAAGGAAAGTAACCCTTTCCTTTTTTGTGTACTTAAGAGATATATAGAAAGGAAAGCTGTTTTTACAGCGGGAATTATGCGAAGAAGAGAGCAGAGAGAACATATTTTTAAATTACTGTTCATGACAGAATTTAATTCAGAGGAAGAGATGAGTGAACAGCTTTCACTTTATTTTGATACCCTGGAAGAACTGTCTGAGAAAGATCAGGAGTATATGAGCCAGAAATATCGCCATGTACTTGAGAAATTAGACGAGATAGATGTACTGTTAAATGATACCAGCAAGGGATGGAAAACAAAGAGAATGAGCCGTGTGGATCTGACAGCCCTGCGTCTGGCAGTATATGAACTGAAGTATGATAAAGATGTACCTACAGGTGTGGCTATTAATGAGGCAGTAGAGCTTGCCAAACGTTTTGGCGGTGATACATCAGGATCTTTTGTAAATGGTATCCTTGGTAAGATAGCCAACAGTGAAAGTGAAGAGAAAGCAGAATGAAAAATGCATATTCTGTAGGACAGGTAAACCGTTATATCAAAAATATGTTTACCCAGGATTATTTACTGCAGAAGATTTATGTGAAGGGAGAGGTGTCCAATTGTAAATATCATACAAGTGGACACATCTATTTTTCCCTGAAAGATGAGACAGGAACATTGAATTGTGTAATGTTCGCCGGACACAGACGGGGGCTTGCATTTGCCATGAAAAATGGTGATAAGGTGATCGCAGGAGGAAGCGTGGATGTATATGAACGCGACGGTCGCTATCAGATGTATGCAAAAGAGATTACCCTGGAAGGTGCCGGAGCTTTATATGAGAGATATCTTGCATTGAAGCAGGAACTCGAAGATATGGGAATGTTTGCACAGGAGTACAAGCAGCCCATTCCCAGATTTATCAAACGTCTAGGTGTGGTAACTGCACCGACAGGTGCGGCTGTTCAGGATATCCGCAATATTTCCTATCGAAGAAATCCCTATCTCCAGATTATTTTATATCCGGCTCTTGTGCAAGGGGCAGGTGCGGCAGAGAGTATTGTAAAAGGTATTAAGATGCTTGATGCTGCAGATGTGGATGTGATCATTGTCGGACGTGGCGGAGGCTCTATTGAGGATCTTTGGGCATTTAATGAAGAAATTGTGGCCAGAGCTATTTTTGAATGCAGTACACCTGTTATTTCCGCAGTAGGTCATGAAACAGATTTTACGATTGCAGATTTTGTCGCGGATCTTCGTGCTCCGACTCCGTCTGCAGCAGCAGAGCTTGCGGTTGATGACTACAGAAGTGTAGTTGAGGCAGCTGATATTTACAGACAACGGATTTATCGTGCAATGAGTGGCAGGGTAGATCTGTACCGCAGTAAACTGGAGCATTTTCAGACAAAATATGTTTATCTGAGTCCTGAGAGCAGACTAAGGGAGCAGAGACAGCACCTGACAGATCTGGAAAATATTATCCGGAATGAAATGAATCAGAAAATTAAGGATGAAAGGCACAGACTGTCTGTTTATCTGGAACGTTTTGAAGGGCTTTCGCCGCTGAAAAAGTTAAATCAGGGATATTCTTATGTGTCAGATCAGAATAAAAGGACTCTGACAAGTGTAGAACAGGTGCAGAATGGGGATACCATTTATATATCTGTGACAGATGGTATGATAGAAGCAGAGGTAAAAGGTACAGTAAAGGAGGAGAGAATCCATGACAAAGAAAGAGAACAGTGAGCAGATACAGGAAGATAAATCTCTGGAAGAGATATTTGCAGAACTGGATCTGCTGGCTGAGAAACTGGAGGACAGAGATACATCTCTGGAGGATTCTTTCAGACTGTACAGACAGGGTATGGAACTATTGAAACTCTGCAGCGGGAAACTGGATACAGTGGAAAAGAAAATGCTGCAGCTTAATGAGGATGGTACGTTTGGTGAATTTTCAAGATGAATTAATAAGGAAAACTGAAGAAACAGAGAAAGTAATCAGAGACTATCTGCCGGCAGAAGAAGGATTTGCAAGAACAATGGCTCAGGCTATGAATTACAGTATGCTGGCAGGCGGCAAGCGTCTGCGCCCTATGCTGATACAGGAGACCTACCGATTATTTGGCGGTGTTGAGAAAGTGGCAGAGCCGTTTATGGCAGGAATGGAGATGATCCATACACATTCGCTGATCCATGATGATCTTCCGGCGCTGGATAATGATGATTATAGACGGGGAAGACTGACTACACATAAGGTTTACGGAGAAGCTATGGGAGTCTTAAGTGGTGTTGCACTGCTTAACTATGCCTATGAGACTATGATCCGGGCATTTGCATTTACAGATGAACAGGAAAGAGTGATCCGTGCTTTGAAAGTCATATCAGAGAAAACAGGTATCCATGGGATGCTTGGAGGACAGAGTGTTGATGTGGAGAATGATGGCAAACCTCTTGAAAAAGAATTGCTGGATTATATTTACAAAAATAAAACATCTGCCCTCATCGAGGCATCTATGATGGCAGGTGCGATCCTTGCAGGAGCAGATGAACAGGAAGTATCTGTAGTAGAGAAGGCTGCCGGAAATATTGGACTGGCTTTTCAGATACAGGATGACATTCTTGATGTTACCAGTACAGATGAAGAACTTGGAAAGCCTGTGCACAGTGATGAGAAGAACAATAAAGTTACTTATGTGACTCTTTTTGGAATAGAGAAGGCTTCTGAACAGGTGGAACAGCTTTCTGAGAAAGCGATCAGCCAGTTGAAGAGCCTGAACAAAAATAATGAATTTCTGTACTTGTTAATTGAAAAATTAATAAATCGCAGAAAATAAAGGAAGGATACAAATGATTCTGGAAAAGATTAAGAAACCCAATGATATCCACAAAATACCGTTGGCAGATTTCGAGCCTCTGGCAGAGGAAATCAGAGACTTTTTGATCCAGTCGGTAAGCCGGACAGGGGGACATCTTGCTTCAAATCTGGGAGTGGTGGAACTGACTCTGGCTTTGCATAATGTGTTGGATTTTCCGGAAGACAAACTGATCTGGGATGTAGGACATCAGGCATATACGCACAAGATCCTTACCGGACGAAAAGATGGATTCAGAGAACTTCGTCGGGAAAACGGATTAAGTGGTTTCCCGAAGAGGTGTGAGAGTGAGTGTGATTCATATGATGCAGGTCACAGTTCAAATTCAATTTCAGCAGGTCTGGGATATGTGCGTGCCAGAGATATTCTGGGACAGAAACATCATGTGGTTTCTGTGATCGGAGATGGTGCCCTTACCGGAGGAATGGCGTATGAAGCGTTAAATAATGCTGCGGAATTAAAAACAAATTTTATTATTATCATCAATGACAATAATATGTCGATTTCCAGAAACGTAGGAGGAATGTCCACTTATCTGAGTGCCCTGAGAACTGCAGAAGCATATACGGGGATGAAGATGGGCGTGACAAAGACACTTAAGAAGGTTCCGAAGGTCGGCACTGCTCTGGTAGACACAATGCGAAAGACAAAGAGCAGCATTAAGCAGCTTTTTATTCCGGGAATGTTATTTGAAAATATGGGACTGACATATCTTGGACCTGTTGACGGTCATGATATGCGCCAGATGATGAAACTTTTTAACGAAGCAAAACGGGTAGAAGGACCGGTAGTTGTTCATGTTCTGACAAAGAAGGGAAAGGGATACGGACCTGCCAGTGCCCATCCGGACAGATTTCATGGAACAGGACCTTTTGATATTCAGACAGGACGTTCACTTCAGAAAAAAACGGTACCGGGCTATACAGATGTTTTTTCAAAAGCACTGGTTTCTCTTGGAGAGAAGAATAAGAAACTGACAGCTATCACAGCAGCTATGCCGGATGGAACCGGACTTGTGGAATTTTCAAAGAGGTTTCCAAATCGTTTTTTTGATGTGGGAATTGCAGAAGAGCATGCAGTAAGCTTTGCAGCAGGTCTGGCTCTTGGCGGACTGATTCCTGTTGTTGCAATTTATTCATCGTTTCTGCAGCGAGCTGTGGATCAGATTCTGCATGATGTATGTATGCAGAAAATACATGTGATTTTTGCCATTGACAGAGCAGGACTGGTAGGCGCAGACGGAGAGACACATCAGGGATGTTTTGATCTGTCTTATCTGTCTATGATGCCGAATATGACAGTTCTTGCACCGAAGAATGACAGAGAACTGACAGAAATGCTTTCATTTGCAGTAGATTTTGACGGACCGGTTGCAATCAGATATCCGAGGGGCAGTGCATATCAGGGGTTGCAGGAATATCAGACACCTGTGGAATATGGTAAGAGCGAGATACTCCACAGAGGAGAAAGAATTGCTGTACTGGGTGTGGGAAGTATGATCCCCGCCTGTGAGGAAATCTGCAGAGGACTGAGAGAAGATGGATATAATCCGACCTTTGTAAATGCCAGGTTTGTGAAGCCTCTGGATGTTGAACTTCTTGATGAGCTGGCAAAGGATCATAGTTTGTTTGTAACAGTAGAAGAGAATGTGAAAAGCGGAGGATACGGTGAGCACGTATCCGCTTATATGGAAGCCTGCCATCCGGAGACCAGAGTGTTGTCAGCAGCTGTCTGGGATCGTTTTGTGCCTCAGGGAAATGTAGACAGTCTGCGTAACAGGATTGGTCTTGGAGCGGAAGATATCAGACAGGCAATAGAGGATAGTGAGGAATTAAGAGGACAATGAAGAAACGTTTGGATATGCTTATGATGGAACGCGCCCTTGCACCTTCCCGTGAGAAAGCAAAGGCATATATCATGGCAGGAGATGTATATGTAGATGGCCAGAAGGAAGACAAGGCGGGAACCATGTTTCCTGAGACTGTAAAGATTGAAGTAAGAGGTAATACTCTGCCATATGTAAGCCGCGGTGGACTGAAGCTTGAGAAAGCTATGAAAAATTTTGATGTCACATTAGATGGTAAAGTTTGCATGGATGTGGGGGCATCTACGGGTGGTTTTACAGACTGTATGCTTCAGAATGGAGCAGTAAAAGTTTATTCTATAGATGTGGGATACGGTCAGCTTGACTGGAAACTCAGAAATGACCCGCGTGTAGTATGTATGGAAAAAACAAATATCCGCTATGTGGTACCAGAGAATCTGGAAGAACCGGCAGATTTTTCATCTATTGATGTATCATTTATTTCTCTTACAAAGGTACTTCTTCCTGTAAGAAATCTCCTTACAGATGCAGGCGAGATTGTATGTCTGATCAAACCGCAGTTTGAGGCAGGAAGAGAGAAAGTCGGCAAGAAAGGTGTAGTAAGAGATCCTGCTGTTCATCAGGAGGTTATTGAGAAAGTGCGTGATTATGCCATAAGTATTTATATGGAGCCATGCCATCTTTCTTTCTCGCCGATCAAAGGACCGGAGGGAAATATTGAATATCTTCTTCATCTCAAGAAACAGCCGGAAGGTACGGAGATTACCGACAGCCTGCAGGTTTCTGTAGAAGATATAGTGGCAGAGGCCCATGGACAGTTAGATTAAGGAACCGGGTCAGGAAGAAACTATGGACAGGTTTTATATTATTACAAACAATGATAAGGATCCAAAACTTGAGATTACAGGAAAAATCGTAGATTATCTGAGAAAACATCACAGAAACTGTGAGGTTCAGCAGGCTGAGAGAAAACATGAAGGTGCCTATCATTATACAGATCCGGCTGATGTGCCGGATAATACCCAGTGTATTATTGTTCTGGGAGGTGATGGTACACTCCTTCAGGCAGCCAGAGATGTTGTGCATAAGGGGATTCCTCTCCTTGGCATTAATCTTGGAAATCTGGGGTATCTTGCAGAGGTAGATCAGACATCTCTGTACAGTGCATTGGATCAGCTGATGGCAGATGACTATGAGGTAGAAGAGCGCATGATGCTGGAAGGCAGAGTGTACAGAGGCAAAGAATTGATCGGTCGGGATATTGCATTAAATGATATTGTGATCGGCAGAGACGGACATCTCAGGGTAGTCCGGTTTAAGAATTATGTAAATGATGTATATCTTAATTCTTATAATGCAGATGGAATCATTATTTCAACACCTACCGGTTCTACAGGGTACAGTCTGTCAGCAGGTGGACCTATTGTATCTCCTAATGCGGCTATGACGCTTATGACGCCAATAGCACCTCATACACTGAACACCAGAAGTATTATTTTTCCTGCGCAGGATGTGATTACTGTGGAGATAGGAAAAGGAAGACATTGTGACTGTGAAAAGGGAATTGCATCTTTTGACGGAGATACATTTATTCCCATGATTACCGGTGACTGCATACAGATCCGGCAGGCGGATGTACAGACAAAGATCCTGAAGCTGAATCATTTGAGCTTTGTGGAGGTATTGCGTCGGAAAATGAGAGACAGCTGATCAGCAGGAGGGAATAAGGTGAAAGTTGCGAGACATGAGAAAATTATTGAACTGATCCATCAGTATGATATTGATACACAGGAAGAGCTGGCATCCAGACTTAACGAGGCAGGATTTAAAGTGACTCAGGCAACTGTTTCCAGAGATATCCGAGCTCTTAAACTGACAAAGGTGGCAGGAAAGGATGGAAAGTCCCGGTACGCCATTATTAATAATGAGTCAGGAAGTCTTGGGGCAAAATATGCAAGAGTACTGGAAGATACCCTGCTTTCTATTGATGTGGGACAGAATATCATTGTGATCAAGACTGTTTCAGGAATGGCAATGGGGGTGGCAGCGGCGCTGGATGCCCTGAAATGGCCGGAAATACTGGGATGTATTGCAGGTGATGACACTATCATGTGTGCTGCAAAGACTGCAGATATGGCGTTGGGAGCAGCAGAGAAATTGAGAAGTTTTGTGAGATTAAACGGGTAAAGGTATAAATAATGACTTGTTTTGGAGGCAATAAGGATAAATGTTAGCTCATCTGCATGTAAAGAATCTTGCACTTATAGAAGAAATAGAAGTAGAATTTGGTCCGGGACTTAATATCCTGACAGGTGAGACAGGAGCAGGTAAATCCATTCTTCTGGGCTCTATGCAGCTGATACTGGGAGCCAAGACTTCTAAGAATATGATACGGGAAAATGCGCCATATGCACTTGTAGAACTGCTTTTTCAGATAGAGAATGAAAAAGCTCTGGAATCACTGAAAGCTCTGGATATCTATCCTGAAGATGGACAGATACTTCTCTCAAGGAAAATCATGGATGGAAGAAGTATCAATAAGATTAACGGAGAGACAAGTACTGTAGGCCAGATGAAGGCTGCAGCAGCCTGCCTGCTGGATATCCATGGACAGCATGAGCATCAGTCTCTTCTGTATCAGGATAAACAGCTTGCGATTCTGGACGCATATGGCAAAGAGAAAGTTCTTCCTGCAAAGGAAAAGGTTTCTCTGGCATACAGAGAATACAGTAAATGTAAAGCAGAACTGAATTCCATGAATATGGATGAGGAGCAGAGAAATCGAGAGCTTTCTTTTCTTGAATTTGAGATCAAAGAGATTGAGAAGGCGACTCTCAGGCAGGGAGAAGATGAAGAATTGGAAGCTCAGTACAGAAAAATGAGTAATGCCAAACTCATAGTAGATTCTCTGCAGCTGGTACATAATCTTACAGGGTATGAAAGTAAAGAGGGCGCAGGAGAAACTGTCGGGGAAGCATTGAAAGAGTTCTCACATGTCACGCAGTATGACCCTGGGTTGAAGCCTCTTTTGGAAACTCTGACATCCGTAGATGGTCTTTTGAATGATTTTAACAGAGAATTGTCCACATATCTGGATGATATGACTTTCGATGAGGGAGAATTTTATGAAACAGAGAGACGTCTTGATCTGATAAATGGACTGAAAGCAAAGTATGGACGTACTGTTGAGGAGATTTTTTCTTACAGGGAACTTCAGGAAGAAAAACTGGAAAAATTACGTAAATATGAAGAGAATTTACAGGAACTGAAAGACAGACTTAAAGAGCTGGAAGATGTTCTTGAAAAAAAATCGGATGAATTATCAGAAATCCGCAGAGAATACAGTAAACAGCTTGAGCAGAAGGTTATCCAGGGATTAAAAGACTTAAATTTTCTGGATGTAAATTTTGCCATTGATTTCCAGAAAAAGAATAATTATACAGATAATGGAACAGATGATATTCAGTATATGATCTCTACGAATCCAGGTGAGAGTCTGAAGCCTTTGGGACAGATTGTATCCGGCGGTGAGCTTTCACGTATTATGCTTGCATTAAAAGCAATCCTGGCTGACAGAGATCAGATTGAAACTCTCATTTTTGATGAGATCGATACTGGTATCAGTGGTAGAACTGCACAGAAAGTATCTGAAAAGATGGCAGTAATCGGCCTGCATCATCAGGTAATCTGTATCACTCATCTGCCGCAGATCGCAGCGATGGCAGACAGTCATTTTGAAATTGAGAAGCATTTACAGGGAACTGAAACAATCACCCAGATCCATGTACTTGAGGGAAATGATTCCATACGTGAACTGGCGAGATTATTAGGAGGTGCTGAGATTACGCCGGCGGTTTTTGAAAACGCAAAAGAAATGAAAGAATTGGCACAGGAACAAAAAAATACAAGATTCAAATGAAATAATAGACCACATAATAAGAGAGGATGATCCTGGTGAGAATCATTCTCTCTTATTTTTGTTGTATTTACAGAAAAGCTGCTCCTGTAGTTTGCCATGTTTACAGGAATATCTGTCTGATGGGAAAGGATGTGCATAACAATGAACAGAAGAAAAAAATACAGAGTTTTTGTTATATGTTGTCTTGCGCTGGATCTGCTGGCAATGCTGTTGTCAGGGTACAGGTATCTCGACAGGAAGATACCTGATGAGATACAGATATCCAGAGACAGCAGTGAAGAGACTGAGGATATAACAGAAGTTTTGTCTGCACCTTTGGTCACATTTGAAAAAGCAGTCACAGTTTCACAGGATGGGGGATATATCCTGCCCTGTAAACTTCTTGGCTATATTCCGTTTAAAGAAATAAAGGTAACACCTGTAGATGCTCAGGAAGTCTATGTCAGTGGAAGTACTATAGGAATTTATATGGAAACAGAAGGTGTTCTGGTAATCAATACAGGAGAGATTCAGAATCAGAATGGGGAGATGGAAGAACCTGCAAAGAATATCATCAGGCAGGGAGATTATATTGTTGCATTCAACGGACAGAAAGTTTCCACAAAAAAAGAACTGATCAGTAATATTGCTGATCTTGATGGAAATGCAGTTACATTAGAAATATATCGCGAGGGTGAATGTATTCCTGTATCTGTGAATCCTGTAAAAGATATAAAGGGAAACTATAAATTGGGTATCTGGGTGCGTGATGATACTCAGGGTATAGGAACTCTTACTTATGTAGACAGAAATGGAAATTATGGCGCTCTTGGCCATGGAATCAGTGATATTGACACTGCCCGACTTCTGAATATCAGAAATGGTGCTTTGTATAAGGCTCAGATACTTGCAATCAATAAAGGCAGCAAAGGAAATCCGGGTGAACTCGCCGGTTATATCCGATATGATGACCGAAACATTCTTGGAACTATTGAATTGAACAATAAGAATGGGATTTATGGTCAATTTATAAAAACTATAGAAGATGGGATCACTTTGAAAAAGATGTCTGTAGCACACAAACAGGAAGTAAAGATTGGACCGGCTTCTATCCTGTGCAGTATAGACGGACAGGTCAGAGAATATGATGCAATGATCAGGAAAATAGATATGAACCATGAAGATACAAATAAGAGTTTTGTAATACAGATTACAGATAAGGAATTGCTGGAAGCTACAGGGGGGATTGTTCAGGGCTGCAGTGGAAGCCCGGTTATCCAGAATGATAAAATAATAGGTGCCGTTACACATGTATTTGTTCAGGATGCCAGCAGCGGATATGGTATTTTTATTGAAAATATGATCAAAAATACAGAGATTCTTTCTTAAATAAGTTGCCTGATATGAAATAATAAATGATCAGACAGAGAAATTATTAAATGCGATTGTTGTCGAAGGATATCAGACTTTGATGAAAAATGAAAATAAAGAGAAAAGAACCTCCAAAACAGTCGACAGAAAATAGGACAATTTTCCCGCTTCGCCTTGATTTTTTTACTGTCATTCCTCTATAATATGTGATGAACCGAAAAAGAAAACAGATATGCTGAATAATCAGGGAGGAGTGAGCCTCATGGAAAAATTAAATGTGGCAGTTGCAGATGATAACGAGAGAATGGTGGAAGTACTTGGGGAGATCATAGAAGAGGATAAAGATCTGGAACTTGTAGGAAAAGCACATAACGGAGAAGAAATCTGTAACATCATACGTGAAAAGGAACCGGATGTTGTTGTTCTTGATATTATTATGCCGAAAATGGATGGGCTGGCGGTGATGGAGAAATTTGCACATGATAAAAGTCTTAAAAAAATTCCGGCATTTATTGTAGTTTCAGCAGTAGGCCAGGAACGTATCACGGAAACTGCATTTAATCTGGGGGCAGACTATTATATTTTGAAGCCGTTTGATAACAAGATGCTGATTAATAGAATTAAGCATGCACGCAGATCGGGCGAGAGAAGGATGCGTCAGATCAGCCGTCAGCCTGAAAGAACAGAAGAGAATCCTGTGCCTGTGAGAAATCTGGAAACAGATGTAACAAATATCATTCATGAAATAGGAGTGCCTGCACATATTAAAGGATATCAGTATTTGAGAGATGCGATTATTCTGTCGGTAAATGATATGGAGATGCTTAATTCTATTACAAAAATACTGTATCCGACGATTGCAAAGAAGCATCAGACAACAGCGAGCAGAGTAGAAAGGGCTATCCGACATGCCATTGAGGTTGCATGGAGCAGAGGAAAAATGGATACAATAGATGAGCTCTTTGGATATACTGTCAGCACGGGAAAGGGAAAACCTACGAATTCAGAATTTATTGCTCTTATTGCTGATAAAATCAGACTGGAATATAAAAATCGCTCTTTCCAATAGCCATGTTTTGGAGTATAATTATTCAACAAAGGCTACCAAGGAGGGTTTTTCGCATGAAAAATATTTTATTTGCAACATCTGAAGCAGTTCCATTTATTAAAACAGGAGGTCTGGCAGATGTAGCAGGTTCGTTGCCGAAATATTTTGATAAAAAATATTTTGATATTCGTGTGATTTTACCGAAATATGCCTGTATGAAACAGGAATGGAAAGATAAAATGGATTATATCACACATTTCTACATGGATCTTGGATACAAGAACTGTTATGTAGGAATCATGCATATGGAATACGAGGGAATTCAGTTCTATTTCATTGATAATGAATACTATTTCAGCGGACCGAAACCATATGATGGCGGAACATGGGATTTGGAGAAATTTGCATTCTTTTCAAAAGCAGTCTTATCAGTTCTTCCGGTTATCGGATTCAGACCGGATATTATTCACTGTCATGACTGGCAGACCGGACTTGTTCCTGTATATCTGCATGACAGTTTCCAGCAGAATGAATTTTTCTGGAATATTAAAACAATCATGACAATACATAATCTTAAATTCCAGGGTGTGTGGGATGTAAAAACTATACAGAGCATTACAGGACTTTCTGATTATTACTTTACAGCTGATAAACTGGAAGCATATAAGGATGCCAACTATCTTAAGGGAGGTATCGTATTTGCAGATGCAGTTACCACTGTAAGTAATACTTATGCAGAAGAGATTAAGACACCATTCTATGGTGAGAAACTGGATGGTCTGATGTGTGCCCGGGCAAACAGTCTGCGTGGAATTGTAAATGGTATTGATTATAATGAATTCAATCCTGAGACAGACCCATATATCACAAAGACTTACAATGCAACAACTTTCAGAAAAGAGAAGATTAAGAATAAGACCCAGCTGCAGAGAGATCTTGGACTTGAAGAAGATCCAAAAACAATGATGATCGGTATCGTATCACGTTTGACGGATCAGAAGGGATTTGACCTGATCGCATATGTGATGGATGAACTTTGTCAGGATGCGATCCAGCTTGTGGTTCTTGGAACAGGTGATGAACGTTACGAAAATATGTTCCGTCATTTTGATTGGAAATATCATGGAAAAGTATCTGCACAGATTTACTATGATGAGAAAATGTCCCATCGTATTTATGCATCAGCCGATGCGTTTCTGATGCCTTCTTTATTCGAGCCATGTGGCTTAAGCCAGCTGATGAGTCTTCGTTATGGAACACTTCCGATCGTCAGAGAGACAGGTGGACTTAAGGATACAGTTGTACCTTTCAATGAATATGAGGGAACAGGAACAGGATTTTCCTTCAGAAATTATAATGCTCATGAGATGCTTGCGACTGTACGTAATGCAGAAAGAATTTATTACGACAAGAAACGCGAGTGGAATAAAATGGTTGACCGTGCTATGGCAGCTGATTTCTCCTGGGGTAATTCTGCACGTCAGTACGAAGAAATGTATAACTGGCTGATCGGCGAATAATAAATAGAAACTACGAAAGAGCAGGGAATGTAAGAAAGTGCATTCCCTGCTCGTTTCTTTAATCGGATCATGTAAGTTCTCTGCCTCAACTGTGTAAGATGACAGATAGTTACCGTTCACTGGTAATATCCCGCAAAGCGCATTACTGAGAGCGGAGTAAAAGTAACAACAGATACATTTTATGTATTGTAAAATATTTAAAAGGCTTGACATCTGCAAAGAAGTATAATAGTATAGTGAATATAAAACGAACATAAGTTCTGAAAAGATTGAAGGAGAATATATAAATGATAAATGAAGAGAAACAGAAAGCACTGGAAGCTGCACTTGGACATATTGAGAAACAGTATGGTAAGGGATCTATAATGAAGCTTGGAGAATCCGGGGCCAATATGCAGGTGGAGACAGTTCCCACAGGCTCTTTAAGTCTTGATATTGCACTTGGAGTGGGCGGTGTTCCCAAGGGACGTATCATTGAAATTTATGGACCTGAATCCAGTGGTAAGACAACCGTTGCCCTCCATATGGTTGCAGAAGTGCAGAAGAGGGGCGGGATTGCCGGATTTATTGATGCGGAACATGCCTTAGACCCTGTCTATGCCAAGAACATAGGTGTTGATATTGACAATTTATATATATCACAGCCTGATAATGGTGAACAGGCACTTGAGATCACCGAAACCATGGTACGTTCCGGTGCGGTTGACATTGTGATTGTCGACTCTGTAGCTGCTCTTGTACCGAAAGCGGAGATTGACGGGGATATGGGTGACAGTCATGTGGGTCTTCAGGCAAGACTGATGTCTCAGGCTTTGCGTAAACTTACAGCAGTGATCAGCAAATCTAACTGTGTTGTTATCTTTATCAATCAGCTTCGTGAGAAGGTTGGTGTTATGTTCGGTAATCCTGAGACAACAACAGGCGGACGTGCGCTGAAGTTTTACTCATCTATCCGTATGGATGTGCGCAGGGTAGAGACATTGAAACAGGGTGGTGAGATGGTCGGTAACCATACCAGGATTAAAGTTGTAAAGAATAAAGTGGCTCCGCCGTTTAAGCAGGCAGAATTTGATATTATGTTTGGAACAGGTATTTCCAAAGAAGGAGATATTCTTGATCTGGCAGCGGACAGCGGTATTGTGAACAAGAGTGGTGCATGGTATGCGTATAACGGGGACAAGATCGGACAGGGCCGTGAGAATGCAAAGATTTTCCTGAAAGAGCATACAGATATCTGCGATGAGATTGAAAAAAAAGTCAGGATCCACTATCATCTTATTCCGGATGAAGCAGAACAAAGCGGAGAAACTGCACAGGCTGATATTGTGCAGGATGATGCAGAGGAATAAATATGGGGAATTCAACAGGAAATCTGAAGGATTTTCTTAAAAATGCTGAAGCTCTAAAAAAGCAGACCGTACAGAAACAACCGAAAAGATTAACAGAAGAACCTGAAGAATACAGAGACGCAAGGCATAAAGCTATGCGTTTCTTAGAACATATGGACAGGACAGAACGTGGATTGAGAGATAAACTCCGTCAGGCGGGATTTACTCCTTCAGCAGTGGACTATGCTCTGGCATATGTGGAATCTTACGGATATATAGATGATAACCGCTATGCGAGAACCTATATTGCATACAGAATGAATGAAAAAAGCAGGCAGAAAATCATCCAGGAACTTATTGGAAAAGGAATAGACAGGGAAACAGCGGTCACTGCCTGGGAAGAAGAGGCTGCTTTGAATATGCCGGACGAGAAAGAGGTTCTATATCGCACTATAGAAAAGAAATATCCACCTGATAGCAGACTGAATGAGAAAGAAATGCGCAGGTTGTATGGATATCTTATAAGAAGAGGGTTCGTTTATTCAGACATTACAAGTGTTCTTGAGAATATGAATATCAGAGTTTCCGATGAATGTTGTTCGTGACAGGAACAGTAATTTATATGAGGAAAAATATTCAAACAATTGTCTTGAAAAACTTGACATAAGTATGAAAAAAAGATAAACTTGTATTGTTGTATTTGTACAATGAAAACTAAATAAGGAGGTGCTCCTGTGACAACAACAATTATTGTTGCAATTGTCGCTGTGGTAGTCGCGCTACTTATTGCGGTTCCTGTTACTTGCAAAGTCGCTGTGAACAACAAGATCCAGAAGGATGCTGAAGTCGTTGGAACAGCAGAGGACAAAGCAAGAAGCATCATAGATGAAGCTCTGAAAACAGCCGAGACTAAAAAAAGAGAAGCTTTATTGGAAGTGAAGGAAGAATCTCTCCGTACAAAAAATGAACTGGAGAAAGAAACCAAGGAACGAAGAAACGAACTGCAGAAGTATGAAAACCGTGTATTAGCCAAAGAATCCGCGGTTGACAAGAAAGCAGATGCAGTGGAGAAGCGTGAAGCGGAATGCACAGCGAGAGCAGCTGAGGTGCAGAAAAAAGAAAAACGAGTAGAAGAACTTGAGCAAAAAGGAGTACAGGAACTGGAACGAGTTTCAGGTCTGACCTCCGAACAGGCAAAAGAAGAATTACTCAGATCTGTTGAAGATGATGTAAAAGTGGATGTAGCCAGACTTTACAGAGAACTGGAGAGCAGAGCGAAAGAGGAAGCAGGTAAGAAGGCTAAGGAATATGTTGTCAATGCTATTCAGAAATGTGCAGTTGACCATGTAGCTGAAACTACGATCTCTGTTGTTCAGCTTCCGAGTGATGAGATGAAGGGAAGGATTATAGGTCGTGAAGGCCGTAATATCCGTACTCTTGAAACACTTACAGGTGTAGATCTTATTATTGACGATACGCCGGAAGCGGTTGTATTGTCTGCCTTTGATCCGATTCGTCGTGAGATCGCGCGTGTAGCTCTTGAGAAACTGATCGTAGATGGACGTATCCATCCGGCCAGAATCGAAGAGATGGTAGAAAAAGCTCAGAAAGAAGTGGAAGCTCAGATCCGTGAAGATGGTGAGAATGCAGCTATGGACGTTGGTGTTCATGGCATTCATCCTGAATTACTGAAACTTCTTGGACGTATGAAATTCCGTTCCAGCTATGGTCAGAATGCCTTAAGACATTCTATTGAGGTAGCTCAGTTGTCCGGAATGCTGGCAGGCGAAGTTGGTGTAGATGTCCGTATGGCTAAGAGAGCAGGTCTTCTTCATGACATTGGTAAGTCCATCGATCATGAAGTGGAGGGATCTCATATCCAGATTGGTGTGGATCTCTGTAAGAAGTATAAGGAATCTCAGATTGTTATCAATACGGTTGCATCCCATCATGGTGACTGTGAGCCGGAATCTCTGATTGCATGTATTGTGCAGGCTGCAGATGCTATTTCAGCGGCAAGACCTGGTGCAAGAAGAGAGACTCTGGAAACTTATACAAATCGTCTGAAACAGCTGGAGGATATTACAAACCAGTTTAAAGGCGTTGATAAATCTTTTGCTATTCAGGCAGGCAGGGAAATCCGTGTAATGGTAGTACCGGAGCATATCAATGATGCAGATATGGTTCTCCTGGCACGTGATATTGCAAAACAGATTGAAGCGGAACTTGAATATCCTGGTCAGATTAAAGTCAATGTGATCCGTGAGAGCAGAGCGATTGACTATGCTAAATAATAGACAGTTCTTTGCAGATATAAACTGTGCAGATTGTATTTATACAGTCTGCACAGTTTTTTGTGTTATATGACATAAAAAAGCGTTAGAGCGTGTTTGAAAAATGCTTTACGTATTAAATATACAGAAATATTTTTGATAAAGACAGGTATACTTTGGGAAAAATATCAGTAAACTGGTACAGGGTGAGAGAATGAAGAAAAGTAGAACAGGAAGCAGAAAATTTCCTGCCCTTATCTTATTTTTACTGGGATTTCTGGCAGGTAATCTGATACCCAATATTATCTGGAAAATAAAATGGAAGCAGAGGACATGGGCATCAGTATATTTCCTGAGTATATTTGCGGGAAAAAATTCAGGCAGTATGGAATATCTGAGTGAAATACTAAAATACAGAGGCTGTTTTTATCTGTTAAATGTAGTCTGTGGATTTTCGATTTTTGGCGCACCTCTTGCAGTTATAACACTTCTGGGGGCAGGGCTGTATACAGGGATTATTATGACTGCCTCTATATTAGAGTTTGGATTCGCCGGCGGTGTGATCGGAATGGGGCTTTTGCTTCCTCAATATTTGTTTTATATTCCGGTCTGGCTGTACTCTATGGAACAGGAATGGATGATGTCGCTGGAAATATGGAAAAACCGTGGTCTGATATCTGGAAAAATAAGTACTTATTTAAAAAAAATGTGTATTGCAGCAGTGGGATATATGGTCGGAATACTTATTGAATGCTATGTAAATCCATGGATCGTGGGTATAATACTGGAATATATAAAAAATTTTTGAAAGGTATATCTACTATATTTAGTACTGGTTGTCATAAAATTTTCGACATATGGTATTTTATATCGAAAAAGCCCGAAATACCGCAGTTTGCGTTGAAAAAAAGGTTTGATTTTATGTAAAATAAACAGTATAATACATATACATTTTAGAAGCAGATGATTTGGTTTATCTGATAATAAGGGAACGGGAAGCGGAGAATATGGATATAGAAATAAGGGAATTTATTACATATCTGCATAATACAAAAAAGACATCAGTAAATACGGAAATCTCTTATCAGAGAGATCTGAAAAAAATGGCAGAATTTCTGGAAGACAGGGGAATCAGAAATTATAAAGATGTGAAGGAACTTGAACTTGAAGGGTATATCAGTTATATGGAACGGGAGAAGTTTGCGACATCTTCGATTTCCAGAAGTGTTGCATCTATGAGAGCATTCTTTCAGTATCTGTGGAAAGAAGGGGTGATCGAGAAGGATCCGGCTGATAATCTGAAACCTCCTAAGGTTGAGAAAAAAGCACCTGAGATACTTACGATAGAAGAAGTGGACAAATTGCTTCAGCAGCCGAAGCTGGATACGCCAAAGGGGATAAGAGATTCTGCGATGCTGGAATTGTTGTATGCGACTGGCATGCGTGTAAGCGAGATGCTCCATCTGCAGATTTTTGATGTGAATCTTCAGTTCGGATATGTAGTCTGTCATGAAAATGGAAAAGAGAGGATTATTCCGATAGGTCTTCCGTGTAAGAGAGCTATGGAACGGTATCTGGAAGCTGCCAGACCTGTTTTTGTGAAAGATGAGAAAGAAACAGCATTATTTACAAATTGTTCAGGTAAAGCAATGAGCCGGCAGGGCTTCTGGAAAGTGTTAAAAGGATATGCTGATGATGCGGGGATCAAGAGAGATATTGCACCGCACACATTAAGACATTCTTTTGCAGTACATATGCTGCAGAATGGCGCAGATATACGAAGTGTTCAGGAAATGCTGGGACATTCTGATATTTCCACTACGCAGGTTTATCTGGGAATGAATATGAATAAGATGAGAGATGTGTATATGAAAACACATCCACGTCATTAAATCACAGGTATAGCAGCTGCTCTGTCTGCTGTAAGATCGTTATAAATGAAAAAGCTTCTGCAACCAGGTTTTAACTGGTCTGCAGAAGCTTTTTCATTAGTTAGCAGAAAATTACTCCATAATGTTTCTATAACATAAAAAATACGAATCAACACATTTCGGCAATCGTATACAGAAGTTGTTCTGATTCTTCCCATCCGAGACACGGATCAGTGATGGATTTTCCGTATATATGATCACAGCCAATCTTCTGATTGCCCGGTTCAATATAGCTCTCGATCATAAGTCCTTTGACAAGAGTGTGAAGCTCCGGATCTACAAGACGGCTGTGGAGAACTTCTTTTGCGATACGGACCTGCTGTTCATAATTTTTATTGGAGTTGGAATGATTGGTATCAACAATAACAGCAGGATTTTTAAGATTCTTTTCCTGGTATTTTTCACAGAGAAGACGAAGATCTTCATAATGATAATTCGGGATAGCCTCTCCATGTTTGTTTACAGCTCCGCGGAGAATGGTATGAGCCAGCTCATTGCCTGTGGTTTTTACTTCCCAGCCCCTGTAGATGAAACGATGTCCACCCTGAGCAGCTACAACGGAGTTGAGCATAACAGAAAAATCACCGCTGGTCGGGTTTTTCATACCGGCAGGAACATTCATACCGCTGACAGTAAGGCGGTGCTGCTGATCTTCTACAGAACGTGCACCTACTGCAACATAAGAGAGCAAGTCTGAAAGATAACGGTAGTTTTCAGGATAAAGCATCTCATCGGCACATGTCATACCGCTGGTCTGGATCGCATGGATATGCATTTTACGGATGGCAACAAGGCCTGCAAGGAGGTTTGGCTGCTTTTCGGGATCCGGCTGATGAACCATACCCTTATAGCCTTCTCCGGTTGTTCTTGGTTTGTTTGTATACACACGTGGAACAATCAGAACCTTGTCAGCTATTTTTTCCTGAACATTGCGTAATCTGGTAAGATAATCCAGAACAGCATCTTCATTATCTGCTGAGCAAGGACCGATGATCGCAAGAAACTTATCAGATTTTCCGGTAAAGACATCACGCAGCTCTTTGTCTCTTGCGTCTTTAATGGCCTGAATTTCAGCATCAATGGGATATTGACTGCGAATTTCTTCAGGAGTTGGTAACTTTTTGATAAAATCGAATCCCATGGTTGTATCTCCTTTGTGTCTGTTTTTATTGCTTTTTTTCGGCATTTATTATAAACCATTCTTATCTGAATGTCGATAGCCAAAAAAATTCTGATAAACATTATTTCTTTTGCTGCAGCTGGAAACTGTGTAGAAGGCTAAGGATTACCTCACTGCAGAGAATACCATAGAGATAACCACGGATTCCCAGGACAGGGATCATAAACAGTACGAAAAAAATACGGATACAGATGCTGATCACGCTGTGCAGCAGACAGATACCGGATTTTCCCATTCCGTTGAGTACGCTTGTCAAGGTTGTATTCAGATACAGAAAAGGACAGATATATGCCATGGTATGTATATAAATTCCTGCAGTCTGGCTGTGAAACAAAAAAATCCCGAGAAATTCTCCCAGAAACAGAAAAAAGATCATGCAAAATCCACCAAGCAACAAACAATACCGATAAATTTTCCGAATCACATATTGTATCCGTTTTTTATATCCCAGAGTCTGCAATTCTGTAATTGATGGAAGGAGCATTACTGCTGCTGAGTTTGTGAGTGTAGCAGGAAAAAGGATAAGTGGAAGTGCCATTCCGGTAAAAACACCGTAGATACTCAGAGCGTCCTCCGGAATGATCCCGGACATCTGTAATCTGGCTGGTATCAGGATCACCTCAATACTGCCGAGAAGAGTTAGCAATATTTTGTTTATGGTAAGAGGAATGGAAATATGACTAAGTTTGCTGAGAACAGACAGTGGATTTTTTATATTCCGGAAGGTATAATGAGTTTTTTTAAAATGTATACTGACGGCAAAAAGAGAAATGAAGGAGGATGCAGCTTCGCCGATAAGATTTCCGCCAACTGCAATTGCCGGTGTAATACTGCGTTTCTGCGAGATGCAGATAAGATAGAGCATATAACAGCCACCTATGCGGAAAAACTGTTCCAGAAGCTGGACTGCGGCAGGAAACCCTGCATATTTTCTGCCAAAATAATAACTGTTTACGCATGTGTGAAAAGTACTCAGAGGAATACTGGGAGAAAGAATCCGTATCAGATGTGCTGTCTGTGGCTCTTTCAGGATCTGTACTGCCCAGAAATCTGCATGACTGTAAAGAAGCCAGGAAAGCAGCAGAGAGACAGTGACAGAAAATGTAGTTCCTGCAACAAAGTAATCTGCAGTATGGTGTCCGGGAATTTTTTGTGCTTTTTCTGATGCAGTGAGGCGGGAAATAGCAGTCTGGATACCGGAAGCACAGACAGACATTACAAGAAGCTGCAGAGGAATCACAAGCTGAAAAATACCAAGACCATGTGCACCAATCGTGTGTGACAGGAATATTCTGTAGAAGAACCCCATGAGTCTGCTGAGCAGACCGGTAAAGGTAAGAAGCAAGGTTCCCTTGATAAAAATTTTTTTTGACATAATATCTGCAAATATAACCATAACACTTTTATAGCAATATATGTGCAAAACAGCCTTGACAGAACAGTTTCTTTCTGGTAAAGTAAACATGAAATCCGAGGAAAACACTGGGAATTAAAAACGAGGTGAGAAAATGAAACTCTCAACAAGAGCCCGTTATGGCTTGAAAGCACTGATAGATCTTGGTTTACACAGTGAGAATGAAGCGGTATCGTTACAGAGCATTGCAGAGAGACAGGATATTTCCACAAGCTACCTTGAACAGCTTATGGCCATGCTCAAGAAAGCAGGTCTGGTAAAGAGCAGCAGAGGTGCTTACGGCGGATACCAGCTTGGCAAGCCGGCAGATGAGATTTCAGTCGGTGAGGTCCTGCGTGTGCTGGAGGGAAGTCTGGAAGCGGCAGCCTGTCCTGGGATTGAGAATGACGGAACCTGCCATGGCAGTGATGTGTGTGTGGCAAAACTCGTCTGGAAGAGAATCAATGACAGCATTACAAATGCTGTAGATACCCTGATGCTTGGCCAGCTGATTGAGGAAAGCAAAAGAGTACATGAAGAAAAAATGGAAAGTCCGGGCATGAAAGTAAATGGGTCGGACATACTTAAATAAAACAGGAGGACAAGAAAATGGGAAAAATGATTTATCTGGACAATGCAGCAACAACTAAGACGGCACCTGAGGTTGTCCAGGCAATGCTGCCATATTTTTCAGAATATTATGGCAATCCGTCCAGTATTTATGATTTTGCAGGTAAGAGCAAAGAGGCAGTTACAAATGCGAGAGAGCAGATTGCAGAAGTTCTTGGTGCGAAGAAAGAAGAAATTTATTTTACAGCAGGCGGTTCAGAGTCTGACAACTGGGCTTTGAAAGCTACTTTTGAAGCATATAAGGCAAAAGGAAACCATATCATCACAACAAAGATCGAGCATCATGCAATTCTTCATACATGTGAATATCTGGAGAAACGTGGCGCAAAGATCACATATGTAGATGTGGATGAGAACGGTATTGTAAAACTGGATGAGCTTGAGAAGGCTATCACACCGGAGACAATACTGATCTCTGTAATGTTTGCCAATAATGAGATAGGTGCTATCCAGCCAATCAAAGAGATCGGACGTATTGCAAAAGAGCATGGGGTTCTTTTCCACACAGATGCTGTTCAGGCGTTTTGTCAGGTTCCGATCAATGTTGACGAGTGCAATATTGATATGTTAAGCTCCAGCGGACATAAGATCAATGGACCAAAAGGAATCGGTTTCCTTTATATCCGTAAAGGTGTAAAGATTCGTTCTTTTGTACATGGCGGTGCACAGGAGCGCAAACGTCGTGCTGGTACAGAAAATGTACCGGGAATCGTTGGATACGGCGTTGCAGCAGCACGTGCAAATGCTTCCATGAAAGAACGTACTGAGAAGGAAATAGCAATCAGAGATCATCTGATCCACAGGATTGAAACTGAGATTCCTTATGTTAAAGTAAATGGTGATCGTGTAAAACGTCTGCCAAACAATGTAAATGTCAGCTTTCAGTTTATAGAGGGTGAATCCCTTCTTCTGATGCTTGATAATTATGGAATCTGTGCATCCAGCGGATCTGCATGTACTTCAGGTTCTCTTGATCCGTCTCATGTACTTCTGGCAATCGGACTGCCACATGAGATCGCACATGGTTCTCTGCGTATGTCACTTGGAGAAGAGACAACAATGGAAGATGTGGACTTCACAGTAGACAGATTGAAAGAAATCGTAGCACACTTAAGAAGCATGTCTCCATTATATGAAGATTTCATGAAGAAACAGAATAAATAATAGAACAGGATTAATGTTAATATAAAGAAAGTCAGGATAACGGGAGGAAATACAAATGGCTTACAGTGAGAAAGTAATGGATCATTTTCAGCATCCGCGTAATGTTGGAGAAATAGAGAACGCAAGTGGTGTAGGTACAGTAGGAAATGCAAAATGTGGTGATATCATGAGAATTTTCCTTGATATCGATGACGAGACACATATCATCAAAGACTGCAAATTCAAAACATTTGGATGTGGTGCAGCAGTTGCAACCAGCAGTATGGCAACAGAGATGGTAATGGGAAAAACTATTGAAGAGGCTATGGAAGTTACTAATAAGGCAGTTATGGAGGCTTTGGACGGACTTCCGCCTGTAAAAGTACACTGTTCTCTGCTTGCAGAGGAAGCAATCCATGCAGCTCTGTGGGATTATGCAGAAAAGCATCACATTAAAATCGAAGGTCTTAAGAAACCGAAATCTGATATTCACGAAGGTGAAGAAGCAGAGGAAGAGGAATATTAATTATATTAAAAAAATCTGAATCTGTTTGTAATTTGAAATCGTTATGTATAAAGAAGGGGCGGATGATACTCATCATCTGCCCTGTGTTTTATATTCTGCAGGAGGTAGATATGACAGGACTTACAAATGAACAGGTGCAGGAGAGAATTGCAGAAGGAAAGGTTAATGCCAACGAGAACCCAAATACCAGAACCTACAAGCAGATTGTTTTGGAAAATACACTTACATTCTTTAACTTTTTGAACCTTGTGTTGCTTGTTCTGGTGCTTTTTGTGAGGTCTTATAAGAATTCCATGTTTATGGGGATTATTCTGATCAATACTGTGATCGGTATTGTTCAGGAGATCAGGGCAAAAAAGACCCTTGACAAACTTGCGATTCTTACAGAGAGCAAAACAGTGGTTTTGCGTGAAGGAAAGAAATGGAGTATTTCTACAGAAAAGCTGGTGCTGGATGATCTGATTTTTCTGAAAACAGGAGATCAGGTGCCGGCTGATGCGAAAGTACTGGAAGGCACAGTGGAGGTAAATGAATCTCTGCTGACAGGTGAATCTGATAATCTGGCCAAGAGTCAGGGGGATGAACTTTTTTCGGGGAGCTTTGTAACATCAGGGGAAGCCTGCTGTCAGGTGATCCATGTCGGAAAAGACAATTATGCATCGCAGATTACAAGTGAGGCAAAAGAATTTAAACGTCACAATTCAGAACTTCGAAATTCGCTGAATGCGATCTTGAAGGTGATCAGTATTATCATTGTGCCTCTGGGAGCAATGCTGTTTTATAAACAGTATTATATTGTGGGAGATACGTTGAAAGATTCTGTGGTAAATATGGTTGCCGCAGTACTTGGGATGATCCCGGAAGGTCTGGTATTGCTGACAAGTGTGGCACTGACACTGGGATCTGTGGTTCTTGCAACTAAGAAGACATTAGTGCAGGAACTTTATTGTATTGAAACTCTGGCAAGAGTTGATACGCTCTGTCTGGACAAGACAGGAACGATCACAGAAGGGACCATGAAGGTTGAGGATGTACAGCTGTATGATACCGTAGACAGGACTGTGGAACATACTGCTAAATTTGATACAGAGACAGGGGAGCGTATCCAGGATACATCAGAAACAGAAATATCTGCTGAAGACAAACAACAGCTTCAGGAAATTGACCATATTATGGGAAATCTGATGTCAGTCCTTAATGATCAGAATGCAACAGCTGATGCGTTGAGAGATCGATTTCCGTCAAAATCTGATCTGAAGCTGAATCATGTGATTCCATTTTCATCTGACAGAAAATACAGTGGCGCTGTGTTCGCGGATAAAGGAACCTATCTGATGGGAGCTGCGCAGTTTCTCTTTCCTGAAGGAAATGAAGAACTTCTGGAACGTTGCAGTACTTATGCAAGTTCCGGATATCGTATTCTTGTTCTGGCTCACAGCGAACAGGGAACAGAAGGGACAGAACGCCCGGAAGGTCTTGTGCCGATTGGTCTGTTTCTTATCACAGATGTAATCCGTGAGGAAGCGCCGGATACGTTGGCGTTTTTTGACAGCCAGGGAGTTGATCTTAAGGTTATTTCCGGAGATGATCCTGTGACTGTTTCTGCTATCGCGAAAAAAGCGGGACTGAAAAATGCAGATCATTATATTGATGCAACAACAATAAAAACTCCCGAAGAGATGCAGAAAGCTGTTGCAGAGTGCAGCGTTTTCGGACGTGTAACGCCACAGCAGAAGAAACAGATGGTACAGGCACTTCAGTCACAGAAACATACAGTTGCAATGACCGGTGATGGTGTAAATGATGTACTTGCGTTAAAAGAGGCAGACTGCAGTATTGCTATGGCAGCAGGAAGTGATGCAGCTAAGAATATTGCCAATGTGGTTCTGCTTGATTCCAACTTTGGGGCAATGCCTCACATTGTAAATCAGGGACGTCGTGTTGTCAATAATATCCGAAGTGCTGCATCAATGTTTCTGATAAAAACCATTTTTTCAGTTCTTCTTTCACTGATCACGATTTTCTTTGGGGATGCATATCCATTTGAACCCATCCAGATGTCCCTGATCAGTGCATGTGCAGTGGGTATTCCGACATTCCTTCTGACACAGGAGAACAATTACAATAAGATCGATCATACATTTTTGAGACATGTGTTTATGAATGCATTTCCTGCAGCAGTTACTATCACAGGCTGCGTATTTACGATCATGCTGGTCTGTCAGAATATATATCATTCCAATATCATGCTTAATACAGCATGTGTGCTGGTTACAGGATGGAATTATATGTCTGCACTGCGGACTGTTTACTCGCCGCTGAACACATACAGAAAGGTGATCATTTATGGAATGCAGTTTGCATTTTTTATAAGTGCAGTAGTGCTTCAGAATCTGTTGACTCTGGGGTCTCTGGAATTCGGAATGATTATCCTGGTGTTTGTCCTGATGACATTTTCGCCAATCCTGATCGAGACTATAACAGAATGGATCAGAAGGATTTATGAGAAGTCACTGGACAAAGAAGATGAAAACAAGGGATTTTTTGCAAGATTTCTGGAAAGAGTCCAGAAGTAAAAAATGAGGACAATCTGTAAAACATGCAGATTGTCCTCGTTTGCGTTATGTATAGTCTGCGTTATGCAGCTTATATTATATGGTCTGCGTTATGCAGATTAAAGGTTTATTTTTTTCTGCACAGCCAGAAGCATCCGAATGCGGGGATCATAACACCCTTGGCTTCCATTGTATGTCCTGAGATAAGGTCTGTATACATTCCGTCATCTTCATTGATCCATGCAACTTTATCCTGATCGCTGAAGTTATAGATACCGATTAGTTTTTCTTCGTCATTTTCGCGCACAAGGGCAAGGACAGAAGAATCCCAGGTATCAATAGTGCGAAGATTAGCAGTTGTATCAAAAACACTGTGAGAGCTTCTGATATGTTCCAGATGATCCAGAGCGTGGAAAAGTTTACCCTGTACTGTATCTGCAATATTTCTGTTAGGAGCGAAAGACCAGTTAAATTCTCCTCTGTGGAGATAACGGGAATCAACTGCCTTATCCGGATCATTTTTATAAGAATAGTCATTTACCTGACCAATTTCATCGCCGCTGTATATAACAGGAATGCCTGACTGAGAGAACATAAATGCGTGAAGAGTAATATCATAGCGTATACTTCTGTCAACACCTTCAACATTTCCTTCAAAACCATATTTCTCAATACCACACAGAGATGCAGTAGTACCACAGAGTCTGGCATCACCCAGACGTGGGTCATCATTGTAAAGTTCTCCGCGGCCAAAAGATCCCGGATATTTGCCTGTAAAGAAATCATTCAGGAATTTTTTGTGAGAAACCTCATCAATAGAGAAGTTTTCAAGGAAATCGTAATCCAGTCCCCAGCCAATGTCATCATGGCAGCGCAGATAGTTCTGGAAAATATATTCTTTAGGAAGGGATCCGAGAATATCCAGCTGTCTGCGCAAGAGGGATACATCCTTGGTTGCAACTGTATGCCAGGTGCTTGCCATAGTTGTAACATTGTAAAGAATATGGCATTCCGGTTTCTCCAGTGTACCGAAATATGGAACAACCTTTTCAGGCGCCATAACAACTTCTCCCAGAAGCAGAACTCCCGGGCACACGATCTCACAGATCATACGCATCATACGCACAATTGTGTGCACCTGCGGCAGGTTACGGCAGTTTGTTCCAAGCTGTTTCCAGATATAAGGAACTGCATCGAGACGCACGATATCAACACCCTGGTTTGCCAGATACAGCATATTGTAGACCATTTCGTTAAATACAACAGGATTTCTGTAATTTAAATCCCACTGATATGGATAGAAAGTAGTCATAACGTGTTTGCGAGCATCATCCAGCCATGTAAAGTTACCCGGTGCAGTAGTCGGGAATACCTGTGGACAGGTTTGTTCGTAGAGCGCAGGGATATCATAGGTATCAAAGAAGAAATAACGGTCCTGATATTCTTTTTCACCTGCTCGTGCACGTTTTGCCCATTCATGATCTTCGGATGTATGGTTCATAACAAAATCAAGGCAGATGTTGATGCCGCGTTCGTGGCATTTTGATGTCAGTTCTGAGAAATCTTCCATAGTACCAAGTTCAGGCTGTACAGTGCGGAAGTCGGCAACTGCGTAACCACCGTCACTTTTACCCTTTGGAGATGCAAGCAGAGGCATCAGATGAAGATAATTAACATTGCATTCTTCTACATAATCAAGATGCTCTTCAAGACCCTTAAGAGTGTGTGCGAAATTGCTTACATACATCATCATACCCATAAGATCATTGCGCTTGTACCAGTCAGAATCAGATTCTCGTTTTTTGTCGGATGTTTTTAATGCTGAATTTCTGTTGTTGTAAAAAGCTTTCATATTAGATGTGAGGTCATTCAGATATGTCATGACATCATCACGGTCCTGATATAATTCACAGTATAACCATTTTAATTCATCATAATGTTTCTGGAAGCGTTCATTATATACAGCAAGGTCAGCCGGCATTTCCAGTTTAACAGGTTCCACCTTTGAAGTCTCCACTTTGATGGGTTCAGCCTTTGAAGTTTCAACCATGACAGGCTCGGTTTTAGAAGTCTCAACCTTGATAGGTTCAGTTTTAGAAGTTTCGACTTTGATAGGCTCGGTTTTAGAAGTTTCAACTTTAACAGGTTCCACCTTGGAAGTGGTTACTTTTAAAATATCAGCTCCCTGATTTTTGATTGTTGCTGAAGAGCGTT
>CAKSAW010000002.1 GCA_934437695.1 uncultured Blautia sp.
AATGTACCCACCTGATCCAGAATTGTTCTTTTTACAACAAAAATATGACAGATATAATTATTCTCTCTGAGCCGGAACAGATTAAAATCCGGTTTGAAATTCGGCTCAAAATAATGTTTTCCATCCATGCTGACCTTATCTTCATCTGTATAGATCACATCAGCATTTTTCTCAGTGATCGCTTTTACAATATGAAAAAGTGCATCCGGTGCAAGAACATCATCATGATCACAGAGCATGATATAATCGCCCATCGCAAGCCTGACAGCTGCATTGGTATTTTCGGAAATCCCTTTGTTTTCTTTTAGTTTCTTGTAAGAAATACGGATTTCATTCCTGTATTTCTTTCTCAGAAACTCTCTGACTTCATCACCATCACTGCCATCTGCCAGACATAACTGCCAGTTACCATAAGTCTGTGCGATCACAGAATCCAACATCTCTTTCAGATATTCCGGCGGAGTGTTATACAGAGGGATCACAATACTGATCAGAGGAGTGGTGGAAAAAACTGCTGCTTTCTGTCTTTTCAGTTCTTTTTTTCCTGCTGCATGATCTTTGAGCCATTCCTCATAATCCTGGGAAGAATTGTCCTTCTGATAAGTTCCTACATAACGGACAAAATTTCCCAGTCCCTTCTCTCTGATATATGCAAAATTCTTTTCTCTGTTCTCCCACGACAAAAGCTTCATTCTCTGATGAAATACAGACTTCTCTGCTTTCAGTTTCTTTATATCAACTGTATGATATTTTTCTGTTGCTTCGCCTTTAAAATGGATGTAAAACTCATTTCCATGTACATCAGACAGATCGACCAATACCTGAAAACCAATCTCCTTATCTCCTTCAGAAGAAATCTTTCGTTCTTCCATTACATCCGGACGACGCATACGGGTAACCTTACAGTTGAGCATTGTATGAGTTCTGTCTTCTACAGTGATCTCATCCGCACTGCGCTGATCTAATACCCATCCCTCAACCAGCACTATGTTTTTTCCCTGAATCTCTTCTCTGTCAATGTGATATTCCATCAGACTGTCTGTACAGAATTTCTTCAGCTGTTCTGAAGATGTCTCCCACAACACCTCTGTTTCCTGTTCCGCTGTCACAGTCAGTTCCAGTCTTGCATATCTGTCAGTCAGCTCCGGGATCTCCGGAATCTTTACAGCAAATCCAATATTTCCGGCATTCTCAAGTTCACTCAGACTGCGGGATACATCTGCCCTGCCAAAACGTTCAGGAACAGATATCTTGATCTCCTCTCCGTCACCCTTCAATGCAAAGGTACATTCCTTTCCATCTGTCTGTGCTGCCCAGCCTTTCAGGATCAGAGTATGTGCATTTTTGTCATTATATATTTTTTCATCCACACTCCAAAGTATTCTTGCCATAGTCATATCCTTCTTAAATTACTGTTTGTTTCCTTATATAAATATAACGTCTTTATAATTTCTTTATATTTCTGTACATCTTCCACAGTCTGCTGTGCTCTACTGCTTCAATTACCTGCTCCTGTCTGTGGATCTCTGTTTCACGCATCCTGAGATTTTTCTCCCGTTCCTGATATACTGACCAGAATTTCTGCGCTGTTTCTTTTTCATCTTCAAATTCCAGTTCTATTTCCAGGCTCTTTACATTCTCCGGAATTTTCCTGATCAAGATCTGCGGATCATCTGCTCCAAAATAGAAGAAATTTTTCTCCAGTCTGGCACCACCTGTATAAAACTGCACAGGAGTTCCATTATCCCACAGCATTCTGCGGATACGGATTCCTGTCCTTGTTTCTCCCGGATCAAGACGAAGGCTCTGTACCTGTGCGGAAAGCTTCAGATCTGCCCTGCATCTTCTCTGTCTGACAGGAAATTTCACAGATTCTTCTTCGCTGTATCCGTTTCCAGTATCCATAAATATCTGCAGATTCCTGGAAGCCTCCATTTTCTTTTCCTCAAAAAACTTTACTCCATCTGCCTTACCTGGCGAGATACGATTATACAGACTGAGCATAGACGCATGATTGCCAAGCATATAGTTCTGGAAATTTTTCTCCATTTCAGCAAATATTTCACGGTCCTTCTCTGTGATCCCCGCCTTCTCATAAAAGTTTCTCAGTCTGAGTGCTTCACGTTTTCCGTCACTCTCCAGATAATAATGTATCATCCGGTATACAATAAACTGTGATGGTACAGGAAAGGTAAATGTCCACTCATAATCGATCACTGATGCTCTTTCCTGTCCTAGCATAATATTTGCAGGTACAAGGTCAATATCAGACAGAGCCGCACATTTCAATCCGTCCTTTAACTGCACATCACCAAAAACCTGTACAAATTCTTCTGTTTTGTGAAATTCCTCTTTTTCATGGATTTTCTTTACCATATCCACGTAAGTAAACAGAAGTTCCTCCAGCTGCTCAGTTTTTCCTTCTTTCAGAAGAGTATCAAGTTTCTCTTCCAGAGTGATTCCCTTAAGAAATTCAAATTCAACATAACCGTTCTCAGCCTTACATCTGTTTACAGAGATTTCTGTACCTTCATATAATTTATCAAGCTCCTGGAAAATCTTCTCCAGTCTGTTGATATGTTCACATGCCTCTTTTGTTTCCGGATACTTTCTTACTGTTTTCTCTCCTGAAGCTGCCTCTGATATCTCTGTACAGATATCAAACTGTCTGTCTCTCTCATTTGAAAACTTCGCATAAACAGTATCAGTCTCCGGCTGTTCCCTGCCAATCAGAAGAAGAAAGGAATTTGCGAACTGTGTATACAGATCATTATCAAGCAGTGTATCATACACAGATGACTCCTGAAAAAGCTGCAGACGGAACCTGTCAAAGTTATATTCCATGCGGTTCAGTTCTCCCTTTGCAGGAAGATATTTATCGGAATAAACAGTCATGGGGAATTTATAATCCGGAAACGGATAATACCAGGAGGCTTTTAAATCTCCTGCATTTCTCAGGATCTCTCCAAATTCCTTCTTTGTAAAAGTTTTTACCCCACTGGTACGCGGGTAACCTTCAATGCCTTCAAAAAGAGTTCCGAAATGATCTTCCGTACAGCCGGCCCAGTACTTCAGTCCCAGACGGTTTTCAATGGCAAGGACAATCTTTCCATCCGGTTTCAGATGTCTGGAAATAATCTTCAGGAAATCCACATAGGGATCTTCGCTTCGTATATACGCCTCACCGTATTCGAATACTCCTATCAGAGTAATATAATCATATTTCTCTGTCAGGTTCTGTTCTATCTCCTGAAAATTCCCCACCAGGATCTTCAGATTCTCCTGGTCTCTGTGTCTGTATGCATTGATCTTACTTCTCTTCATGGACAGGTCAATACTGGTAACTTCCCCTGCCTTTCTGCAGAGAGCACCTGTAACAGCACCACATCCGGCACCTATCTCCAGAACCTTCTCATCGCCTGTAAATGGAAGCCAGCTTAAGATATTCTCCCTGATATGTGAAAAATGATACAGGATCGGCCAACTCTCCCTGTCTCTGATCACACTGTTAAACTGTTGCGGTGTATAGTCCCTGGCAATGGCAAGCATCTCATCTTCGATAGCTCCGTCACTGTACAGATCCTGTCCCGGATAATATGTGGTATCCAGATATACTTTTCCAATCATCTCTCCCATGGCTATTCCTCACACTGTACTTCAATTTTTGAATTCATGTCATAAAATCCAACTGTATTTTTGGTGGAAACTACAGTAATATTGCATGCATCATAAAGTCTGTGGAATACTGTAAAATCTCCGTCCTTATATCCTGTGCATCCAAAAGACAGCAGATATTCACCACCTTGCAGATTCATATCCTGTGTAAATGTCACAGTACATACATCTCCTTTACCGGACCTTTCGATCTGTACCTTCTCAAACATGGTATTTGTTCCTGTGATCTCTGTACCTTTAATATTCTTAAAAGTATACGCCAGGATAGGTTCCTGGATATCTTCATTAAATCTTGCTTTCAGTCTGATCTTAAAAGAAGTTCCCTTTTCAATGGTATTGGAAAGCATTCCTTTGTCATCGAACACTTCAAAATCTATAATTTCTGCCATACGGTTTCCATACTCCAGAAGATTGGGATTTGCCTGGAAACTTCCATTATTTTCTGTTCCTGTTTCCGATGTATTTTTTCTGTTGTCAGTTTCCTTCTGTTTCACAGGATCCTGGCCTACCAGGAGCTGCTTGTACAAATCTACCATCTGCTTCGGTGAACCCTCATCCAGTTTTACACCCTTATTTAAAAGAATTACCCTGTCACAGTATTTAGATACACTGCTCAGATCATGACTTACAAACAGGATTGTCTTTCCCTGTTTCTTAAATTCTTCAAACTTATGGTAACATTTAGACTGAAAAAACACATCACCTACAGATAATGCCTCATCTACCACTAATATTTCAGGATCAATATTGATTGCAACAGCAAAAGCCAGACGCACGAACATACCACTGGAATATGTTTTTACAGGCTGATGGATAAAATCTCCAATGTCTGCAAATTCCAGAATATCATTCAGTCTGGCATCAATTTCTTCTTTTGAAAAACCAATCATGGTACCGTTAAGATACACATTCTCAAGTCCTGAATATTCCATATTAAATCCGGCTCCAAGTTCCAGCAGCGCGGAAATTCTTCCGTCTACCTTTACCTCTCCCTCTGTAGGAGTCAGTACACCGGTAATAATTTTCAGGATCGTGGATTTACCGGAACCATTGGTTCCGATAATTCCCACGCATTCCCCTTCATTGATATCAAAGGTCACATCATGAAGCGCATAATGCTCTCTGTAAAGTTTCTTTCTTGTAAGCCCCAGTGCCTCTTTTAGTCTGTCAGAAGGCTTATCATATAATTTATACATTTTGGTGAGATCTTTCACCTGAATTACTTTCTTATTCTCCACGTTATCATTATTTCCTTTCTGCTATACCTGTTTCTCTGATACTTCCTTTATCACAGAGTATCCGCCTTTTACAGAACATCTGCAAAGTGTATACGCAGACGTTTAAATACCCAGCTTCCAAACAGGAAACACAGAACTGTAAATACCCAGAAATAAATAGTCCATCCTGCATGTTCCCAGAACCAGTTCTTCATCAGAAATGTGTCTCTGTATCCGGAAACAATATAATACATTGGATTCAGTTTCAGGATCTTCATGATCACGGGATGTCCCACCAGAGGTGAATTCTCAGCAATCCACATGATCGGTGTCAGCCAGACTCCTACCTGAAGTGCAATGTTGATGATCTGTGTCAGATCTCTGAAAAAGATAACAATCGCACTTGTGGCATAGGATAAACCTAATACCAGAATAAACACACATCCACTGTAATAAATGATCTGCAGATAATACAGATCAGGGAACTTTCCATATGCTGCATACAGAATAACAGTAAATAATACAAAAAATGCATGTACAAACATAGCAGAAATAATCTTAACCACAGGAAGCACACTGATATTAAAAACTACTTTTTTTACCAGATAATTATATTCCAGCATGGAGTTCGTTCCTCCTACCAGTGCATCCTGGAAGAAAAACCATGGCACAATCCCTGCCACCAGATAAAGTACAAAAGGAACTCCCAGATCTCCTGTACCTGAACGGAAACCTACAGAGAATACAAACCAGTATACAAGGATCGTGATCACAGGCTGTATAAATGCCCACACAATTCCCAGATAAGAACCTGCATATCTGGTCTTAAAATCATTCTTTGCAAGCTTACTCACAAGACGTCTGTTTTTATAAATATCCATGGGTAATGAAAAAATCGTATTCAATCTTGCCTTCTCCTATTTGCGGTAATCTTTAAAGCTTCCCCATTTTGTATCTTTGTCAGAAAAGCTTAATTCCATTCCTTCCGGGACCGGCCACTCAACTCCGATATCCGGGTCATTCCAGATCAGACCACCTTCATCATTTGGATGATAGAAATCAGAGCATTTATAAACAAATTCTGCATGATCAGACAATACAAGGAAACCATGCGCAAATCCCTTTGGAATGAAGAACTGCTTTTTGTTTTCAGCTGAAAGCACAACTCCAAACCATTTACCATAAGTTTCAGAACCTTCCCGAAGATCCACTGCAACGTCAAAAACCTCTCCATTTACAACGCGCACCAGCTTATCCTGCGGATAATTGATCTGAAAATGAAGTCCGCGGAGCACGCCTTTATGAGAACTGGACTGATTATCCTGTACAAATTCAACATCAATTCCTGCTTCTTTGAAATCATTATAATTATAGGTTTCCATGAAATAGCCTCTGGCATCTCCGAAAACTGTAGGTTCTACTACTTTTAATCCTTTGATTCCACCACATTCTGTAACTTTGATTTTTCCCATTTTCTTTTCCTCTTTTCTGTTTACATTCATATCAGTTTATCGTCTATATCTTTTTTCTTTCTTTACAAGCGCTATGATAAGAACGATCAGAAGCAGTACCATTACAGCCATTATGATCAGTAAAATCTGCATCAGACTGCGGGAAGCAGAAACTGTCTTTTCAGTTCCGGTAACTGTTTCTGATTCATCTGTTTTTATTTCATCTGTCTCTGTTTTATCTGTTTCTGCCTCTGCATCAGATACCTCTGATACATCCGCAGTATCCGGTACCTGTGATACCAAAGGCACAGTTGCAGTTCCTACCATATAATCTCCCAGATAGTATGTTTTCTGCTCACTGTCATTATCCTGCCTGCTTTCTGTAGTCAGAGAATTTATATCTGTTCCATTGGGAACCAGAACACTTCCTCCATCAACCTTAACCTTGCTGAAATTATTATATGCATAGTCAAACATGGCCGCAGAATCAGAAACCGCATATACCTGTTCCTGTGCCTTCATTGTAACAGCAATATAAGTTCCTGCTTTTCTCTTCACTACAGTGACAAGTGTGCTTCCTGCAGCATTTGTAGATCCTGTTTTTCCACCGATACATCCCTTATAATGGTATGGTGACTCTGTTGCAAACATGGGATGATGTGTATGAAGTCTTCTTGACTCACTGTTCATATTCGTAGGTTTTATAGTATAAGTCGGATTCTTCATGATCTTACAGAAAGTTTTATTTTTCAGGGCTTCCCTCATGATAAGTGCCATATCCCTTGCAGTTGAATAATGATCATCATCCGGAAGTCCGCTTGCATTGGTAAAATGTGTATTTGTACATCCGATCTCTGCTGCCCGCTTATTCATCATATCAATAAAATTTTGTTCTGTACCACCCACATATTCAGCAATCTGAGCGGCAACCTCGTTGGCAGACTGGATAAACAGAGCATAAAGGCAGTCCTCCATGCTCATCACTTCTCCAAGCTGCATTCCAATATTTCCGGAATCCCAGGAAATATCCCTGACACCTGTTTCTGTAAATGTAACCTGATCATCCAGAGAAGAATTCTCTACTGCAAGAAGAAGAGTCATGATCTTCGTGATGCTTGCAGGATAACGGAGTTCATCGCCACCTTTATCATATAGAAGAATTCCGCTGTCTGCATCCATCAGTACACCTGTATCAGAAGTGATCTCCGGTCCTGCAGGCCATCCACTGATCTGATTTGTAGAAATATCATATCTGGCCTCCAGATCTACGGCTGCATATATATCAGCTGTCTGAAAAGTCAGCATACAGGCTGACAATCCGATCAACAATAATTGTTTCCATTTTTTCATAATAATCCTCTTAACACTCTTTCCTGTTTTACGGAATCTCTGTATATTTATCAGAATCCTTCAAACTGGCAGACTGCATCAACCACATATTTCACATCTTCCATATCAAGATTATAAAACATTGGTAATCTTAACAGCCTCTCACTTTCCTTTGTTGTATAAACATCTTCACCTGCAAATCTGCCATATTTCTTTCCGGCAGGCGCAGAATGGAGAGGTACATAATGGAAAACAGAACAGATTCCCTTTTCCCTCAGATATCTGATCAGTCTTGTGCGTACATCCATATTGCGCACTTTTATGTAATACATATGCGCATTATGAACACAGCCTTCCGGAACAAAGGGCTGCTCTATTTTTCCTTCTTCTGCCAGATGAGACAGATTTTTGTGATAATAATCATAAATCGACATACGTTTATTATAAATCTTTTCCCTCTCTTCAAGCTGAGCGTAAAGATAAGCTGCATTCAGTTCACTTGGAAGATAGGAGGAACCATAGTCCATCCAACGGTATTTATCAACCTGTCCTCTGAAAAATTTACTTCTGTCTGTTCCCTTTTCTCTGAGGATTTCTGCTTTCTCCTGATATCTGTCATCATTATAAAGCAGGGCTCCCCCTTCTCCCATAGTATAATTCTTCGTTTCATGAAAACTGTAACATCCAAAATCACCAATGGTACCCAAAGCCTTTCCTTTATAAAAGGCATCTACACCCTGTGCTGCATCCTCCACCACTTTCAGACCATACTTATGTGCAGTCTGCATGATCGCATCCATCTCACAGGCAACTCCTGCATAATGAACTGGCACGATTGCCTTTGTCCTGTCCGTAATAGCCTGCTCAATGAGCTTTTCATCAATATTCATTGTATCCGGTCTGATATCTACAAATACAATTTTCGCCTGTCTCAGAACAAACGCATCTGCTGTGGATACAAATGTATATGAAGGCATAATCACTTCATCCCCGGGCTGTATGTCACAAAGATATGCCGCCATCTCCAGTGCATGTGTACAGGACGTTGTCAGCATTACATGACCTGCACAAAACCGTTCCTGCATCCAGGCAGAGCATTTCTTTGTATATTCTCCATCTCCGCACAACATTCCACGATGCACTGCATCCTGTATATATTCCAATTCTTTTCCCACATAGGCAGGTCTGTTAAAATCAATCATTTGTTACCTCTTTTAATCTTCCTGTATTCTCAGCAGATCCACTGTCTGCAAACTGTTATTCTGTTATTTTTTCCTCATCTATATTTCGGGTTTCTCTCACCACATACTGTGGAGTTTTGTTAATATTAAGTATCAGCTTGCCTATGTATTCTCCGATAATACCCAGCATCAGAAAACAGATTCCGAACAGTACCAGAAATGCACACATCAGGGAAGACCAGCCAACAGCAACAGACGGATTCAGCATCTTTCTTATAAATACCACAACTGCGCCTATAAAACCGGAAACAGAGAAAATAGTTCCGAAAAAAGTTGCCAGCCTCAGTGGGATCACAGTAAAATTCAGACAGGACATAAAAAGTTTTAAGCCTCTGCGGAAATTATAATTTGATTCTCCCACTTCTCTGGCATAATGTTCGATCTCAATGTTTGCAATATTATGTGTAGTCCTGAAAAACAGAACCTGAAGAAAAATATTATATCCATCATATTTCACAACTTCATCTCTTACATACTTCCGGCAGCACCAGAAACTGCTCATCTGGATATCCTTTGGACGGTCCAGCAGATGCCAGAGCAGATATCTGCTGACAGCTCCTGTTATATTCTTTATCACAGAAAATTTACGCTGCTTAAACACACCAAAAACAATATCATATCCCTCTTCTATCTTCGTCAGAAACTGCGGAATCTGTGACGGATGATTCTGCATGTCGTCATCCATTCCCACCACCAGATCACCTTCTGCCTGAGACATTGCTGCCATGATCGCATTATGCTGTCCAAAATTCTTTGCCAGATTGATTCCCTTCACATTAGGATATCTGTCAGTCAGACTGCAGATAGAATGCCATGTTCCATCCCTGGAATAATCATTCACCAATATAAATTCACATTCATATCCATCAAGCTTATCAAACTCCTGTATAGCAAGCTCTACCACTTTTCCAATGGTATGTTCTGAGTTATAACACGGTATAACAATAGATACCAGCATTTCTTTCGTCTCTCCTTAACACCTGTTTTTTACAAAGAAAAAATCAGAATACCAAGCAGGATCAGTCCGATCCCCGCCAGCTTTTTCTTTCCAATCCTCTCCTTCAGAAAGAAATATCCCATAACAGTAACAAAAATATATCCTGCTGATTCCAGTATCGGCTGCATGGATAATGGAATGTTTCTCAATGCCAGCATAGTCAGGATCACAGAACAGAAAAACATTCCATATGCAAAAATAACCAGCGGATTGATGTATTCCCTGATATGATCTTTGTAAGTTTTATCTGCTGCTTTTTTCAAAAGGATCTGTGAGACAGAAGAAATAAACACAGAAAATAAAAGCAGACAGACTGCACCTCCTGATCTACTCATGCTCTTCTCCTCCTCTGTTGTCGTTCCCTGTCTCATCCTCTCTGGCTGTCACAAGATAAATCCCCAGAAAGATCACGCAGGCACCAGCCAGCATATTCCATGTTATTTTTTCTCCAAAGATCAGACGTCCCCAGATGATTCCCCATATTAAAGTTATGGGCTTATTTGCATATGCAACAGTAAGCGGCATTCGTTTTAACACCTGCTGCCATATGACCGCATATCCAAACATGATCACAAAGACCAGTCCAAACCAGAATATAAACTGTATGGAAAAAATATTCTCTGTATAACCGGAGGCAAGTTTTGAACAGACTCCACTTAGGGAACTGAACAAAAGACTGATATGTAACAGTAAAAACAGGCTCTTTTTTTCTCTTATACAATTACTCATGTTATTCTCTCACAATCAAGATATAAATTCAATGCTAATTTTAGATAAAACCTGTGACAGGTATTCTTCGCATTTCTGCAGGTTTTCACCGGTAAGTATCACCTGTCCGATCCTGTCTCTGCCATTTTCATAACGGCGTATCTCATCTCCGGGTCCAACATTAAACGAGAGATCTATAAGATCCGGATCCCGTCTGTTTTCATTGTGGATTTCCTTTAGGATCCCGCTTTTATCTGAAGAAAGGATATGTGACAGATTTGCACGATGCAGCCGTGTTTTCTGAAACATTTCTTTCTCAAACATTTCTTCTGCATGCATATCCATGGCAAGACGGACAATTGCCTCATAATAATCCAGTCCATAATACAATCCCACAGTTTCAGGCAGACAGGTCCCTCCTGCCCTTCCTGTGATCTCTATCACATATATCTTTCCGTCCTTTTCCATCAGATCACAATTCACAGGACAGTTATCCATTCCCAGTGCTTTCACAGCAAGAAGAACCTGTCTGCGTATCTCTTCTCCAAGAATATCCTGTTTCTTATATGGAACGGAATGCCCCACAGGAGTAGGGACATAGCCCGGATAATTTTCAATATTATTTGGAAGACAGTACAAAAATTTTCCATCAGAGATCATAGCCTCACATCCCAGCATTTCCCCTTCTATAAATTCCTCCAGAAGGCAGTAATCCTTTCCCGTAGCTGCCATAGTATCTGCATAATGAAGATAAACCTCTTCCTTTGTATTACAGCGGAACAATCCTCTGCTCCCCATCAGATCAACAGCTTTCAGGATAACAGGAAAGTTCAGGACTTCCACAGCCTGCTCCAGCTCCCCTATGTCTCTGATACAGATATGACGGGCACAGTTTACGCCTCCCTTTATAAATGCTTCTTTCATCAGATATTTATCTGAACACAGCTTACCGGCAGTTTCAGAAAGACCTTTCAGTCCCATATGTTCACAGACATATCCTATGGAGCGGATTCCTGCATCCAGACAGCAGGTTGCGATCCCATTTATCTCATGCTCCCGGGCAGCTTTCAAAACTGCTTCAGGATCTGAAATATCTGTATGAGAATATTCATCTGCCACCTCAAATCCCGGCCATTCTCCGGGAGTACTTACAGCTACAGTTTTGATTCCCAGACCTGCTGCTGCCTTATATAAGGGAAGCTGAGAATAGCTTGCCCCAAGTATCATTAATTTTTTCATGTTTATTTCTCATCCTCCAGAAAATCAAAAAATAGCGGAAGACCTCCTGTGTGGAGAAACAGAATGTTTTTTCCGAATATCTTCTGCTTTTTCAGGTATTCAATCATACCATAAAAAGCTTTTCCTGTATATGTCATGTCCAGTGGGATTCCTTCATTTTCATAAACCTGTCTTATTATTCGTGCCACATTTTCAGAATAAGTACCATATCCGCCTTCCATATACTGATCTGTGAAAATGATTTTTTCCTTCCATCCCGGATCCGGTTCTCCGCCACAAAGCTGCATGTATTTACTGATATTTCCGGCGATCACTTCTTTTCCACGTTTCTCATTTCTGGATACAGAAATCCCCACGATCTTACATCCGTCTTTATGTTTCAAGCTTCCTGCCAACAGCCCTGACTGAGTGGCATTTGTACTTGATGCCAGAAAAATATAATCAAAAAAAGTCTGATTTTCTCTCTGCCAGGAAAGAAGTTCCTCATAAGCCTTCTCATAAGCCTGCATGGGAATATGCTCATTCCCCTCTCCTTTTGCATTTCCATAAATATAATAAGGACGGTATCCTTTTTCTGTCAACTCATCTATTGCAGACTGTACTGCCTCTGCAATAGTCTGTTTTTTGCATCTGATCTCATGAACCCCCATTTTATGGATAATACGGCTGTTGTTCGTTTCACGGGTATCCCTGACATCCTCCGTGTTATGGATCATATAGCAGGGGATTTCCTGCTGATGACATAATGTTGCCAGTATCCTGCAGAGATTAGAATGATAATTTCCATATATGATCATACTGTCACAATGTTTTTTCTCCATGTCCTTCAGAAACTCTTCTGCAAATCTGACTTTATTTCCACCAAAGGAAAAGGGAAGCAGATCATCTCTTTTCATATAAAAATAATTTTTCTCATCATAACTTTTCAGTTTCTGAACCGGTGTTTCAAAAATCTGAACAGGACTGGGAGATAATCTGCAATGCAAGAGTCTGTCCATCTCTTCCATGGAGTCTGTCTGAAGAATATAAAAACCGGGTCTGCTGCCACTGTCCACAATCTCAGCACCTTCCACATCACCTTCCTGCACAATTTTTCTGATACTTTGTGGATAATTTTCTTTTATCCATTCGAGATGACGGATTTCTTCTGCATTCATCAGGAAGCGGATAGCTGAGACATGGTTTTTTGCATCCATTTTTATCTGTGGTTCCTTTCCTGCTGCAACATCAATCACCATTCCAACAAAATCCTGTTCTGTCGAAAGAGGTACAAGATCAGAGCCAATACAGTCACCGCCCATTCTGGAACCAATTTCTATAATCCTCACATTCTCATTTCTATCGATCCGGAGCTCACTGTGCCCTGCGCCATTTCTGACTCCCAGCGCATCCAGTGCAGCAAAGACCGTCTGTTTTACTTTGTCCCGGATTTTCTGGCTTAAAGGAGCCGGTTCCAGATGTCCTACTTCTATATAGTGAGGATTTCCTGTTGTGTATTTTTTAGTGATCGCAAGCAGTGTATGTTTTCCCTGATAACTGATTGTTTCTACGCTGTACTCAGATCCTTTTATATATTCTTCAACAATCGCTTTTTTCTCAAAAGACTGATCCACCGCGCGCAGAATTGCAGATTTTAATTCTTCTTCACTTTCTACTCTGGTAATCCCCCTGCTTCCGGAACGGTCTGTCGGCTTTACAATAACCGGATATCCGGGAACCTGGATCTCGTCTTTTTCCCCAACTTTCTGATAGAATGGAGTCCAGATTCCTGCCTTTGCAAAAGCCTTCCGCATCTGATATTTATTTGTTGAATTCTCAATACATTCTCTGCTGTTTCCAGGAAGTCCAAGCTTCTCAGCCAGATACTGCACAGTAATATTAGCCAGATCAGAGCCTATGGTTGTAACTGCCTGTGGTTGGATTTTCTCACATATTTTCAGGATTTCTTCTTTCTCAGTGATACTTATCTCATAAAAATAATCTGCATCATCAGCACCTGTCGCACCATCGCGCCAGGCAAAAACGTGAGTTTCATAGCCCATTTCATGTGCTTTCTTAATCAAGGGTTTCTGAAAATCATTAGCACCTATGATCACCATTTTCTTCATAGCCTGTTATCTCCTATTTCTTTCTGTACTGTTTTACACAGACTCCTTCTGAATCAAACACAGATACAATCTTATTTGAACTGGTCAGAGTGATGTTCTCCGCACGTGTTCCTGAAAGTGCAGAGCTTCCCTTATAAAAATAGTACTTCTTTCCATTTAAAGTAAGCCAGCCTTTATAGGCTTTTCCATTTTTCTGGAAATAGTAGGTATGCTCCCCACTTGCTTCTCTAACCTTGTACATTCCACTCTCATAGCGTACTCCATCACTTCCGAAATAATAAATATCTCCTGTAGATCTGGTCACACGGCGGTTTTTGAACATATATCCATATTTCGTGTGGAACCAGTAACATTTTCCATCTACCTTCTTCATCCCCATCAACGCATAGCCATCAGAGTTTATATAATATGTCTTTTCATCTGCAGTCACCCACTGGTCTGATACACGTCTGCCATTTTCATCAACATAATAATACTTGCCATTTTCCTTATGGAGTCCTGCCTGTTCCTGTTTCCCATCATTGGCACCAATATCAGGTTTTACTGCCGGAACATAAGAGTCCAGGGATTTCCATCTTGGTGTGATTTTCTTTGTATAATCCACGTATCCGAAATCCATATCAACATCATTTCCGGCCGGGATTCCGGCTACCAGTCCGCTGGTACTGTTCAGTCCGCTTTCCGGATTTCCATCTGTAGACTGCCATATTGTATAATTATACCGTTCTTTATCAGGCGCCTGGATCGTATCTCCATATCTTGCTATCCACACATCCAGTCCTGATAACAGGGACCAGTCCACATAATTGTCATACCAGTTTGTATTACAGTAAACCATGGGATAATATCCTGCCCTGCGCACCTCATTACAGAAGACCAACGCCATCTCTGAAACCTTTTTGGGAGAAAGCTTACTTGCCTTTGGATACTCCAGATCATATACAACAGGATAAGAAACCTTGTATCCCTGCATTTTACTGATAGCAAGCTGTGCCTCCTTCAGGGCAGTTGTTGTAGATAAGGCTGTACTGTATACATATGTACCTACCGGCACTCCTGCAAGCTCTGCATTTGTCATATTTGTATCATAGGTGTAATCCTCATGAGAAAGCCCATAGGATATCCTGACAAAAGCAAAATCAATACCTGAAGTCTTTACCTTTGCCCAGTTAATATTCCCCTGCCATTCAGAAACATCTATTCCTCTTGTTATTGCTCCCGGGATTTTCTCACCGCTTCCGTTATAGCAGACACCGTTGATCTTTTTCCATGCTTTCGGGCTTACCTTTTTTCTGACTGCCTCTGTATCGGAAGCTCTTGCTGCTGGAAGAAATTCCTCCTCTGCCACTGTATCACGTCTGTCATAATGCGGATTTGCAAAAACAGAGCTTACAGGCTGCGCTGTAGCTATCATTGATGCCAGAAAACCAACAATCATCCTTTTTCTGATTTTTACAAAATCTCTTTTCATCTTTTTACTCCTGTCTTATCTTCTAACAAGTATTTATTTTGTTACAATACTATTAAAATATTATACACACTCTATTACATTTCCGCAAGATAATCCCTGCTATATAACAGAAACGGCTGCACCTTTCGCTCTGTGCAGCCGTTTTGTATAGCTCATTTCTCAATATTCCGTTTACCCTGACAGAAATCCGGATCAGATCGCCGGGTCTGTAGGATCGTAATTGGCAGCTCCCTTCAGAGGAGTTAATGCTTTCTTTCCAAGAGGTCCTTTCAGTGCATCATCTGCTTTATAGTTTCCATCAATAATGCTGATGGATGCGCCATCGCAATTCTCATAAACCCACTTCGCATCTGCCACACAGGCTCTGATACATCCATGTGATGCAGGATATCCAAGCTTATTGTACTCTCCTGCAGGAAGATTAAAGTGGTTTGCCTGGCCACAGGCTACAGAATGAATGAAAATTCCTCCCTGTCCTGCCCTATCTACATGAGTTCCATACTGTCCCCAGGATGGTCCCATCAAAGGCTGCCATCTCAGACTTCTGCTCAATGAATAATTACCTGTAGGAGTTGGAGTTCCTGGTAAACCGACAGATACTCTGATGGTCTTAACAGGAATGGTTCTGGCTGAATCAGCATAGATTGTCATAACTCCGTTCACTCTGTCTACCTGGACAGAATAGGGACCTCTGTATCTGTTTGTCAGGTCAGTGATGCGGTATCCGTTGCTGTCAAAGTAATACAGGATTCCATTGACTCTCATGCTTTTATTTCTGGCAAATCCGTTTCCGCTTGGATCAATATATCTCACCAGGTTCTTGCTGTTACTTACAACAACCCAGCCTGTTGTATATTTACCGTTTGCATCCAGATAACCGTTTACTCCGTTCTTCTTCATAAACTGGTTTGTCTGAACTACATAATCTTTGAGATAATAATAATTGCCGCTGTATTTTTTCCATCCGTTCTTATACAGACTTCCTGAAGGAGATGCAATATACCATTTCTTCTTATAGCGCACCATTGTTTTTTTATACAATTTACCTTTATGTTCGGTTGAAGAAGATTTCTCAAACAGATATTTCTTTCCATCAACTTCCGTTAAACCACTTGCAAGTTTTCCTGATGGTTTGAAATAATAACCTGTTGAAGTCCACTTGTCTGTATAATGATTTCCCTTTGAATCAAAATACAGCCATCCCAGATATTTTCCACTGGTGCTGACCAGCTTCTGCCATCCATGTTTCTCAACTACACGACCAGGAGTACTTCCGAAGTAATAATAATGATCTCCTGCCTTTGCCCATCTCTTAGTCCATGTTGCCCTCTTGCCATTTGCGCCAAAATAGTATCTGAAATTTCCGTATTTTACCAGCTTGTCGCGGTAGATCGCACCATTTTTATCAGAACAGTAGTATGCACCATTCTGTGCTTTTTTCATTGTTGATTTAAGAACATATCCATTGGCATCCAGTAAATAGGCACCTGTTCCCTTTTCCGGGATAGATGTGGCAATTATGCCTCGTTTATAATATTTTCCAATATCAGACGGGTTCTCTCCTTTTTTGAAATACAGCCAGCGCTCTCCCTTGGATGTATCTGAACGAAGCCATCCATTGTGGAACATTTTTCCCGGAATGTCACTGCTTGCAGGATCAAAATAATACAGGTTTGACTGACCATTAACTGTGAGAGTAATCTCTCCTGTCTGCGGTCTGCCTTCAGAATCAAGGCAGTAATAATCTTCATTGATCTTGAAATATCCTGTATATGTACCTGCTGCCTTCGCTTTCTCCTCAAGCTGTGCGACAGTCTCCAGATTACCATTCTCATCATAATACTGGAATAGAGTTCCTGTCCATTTCCATACGCTCTTCTCCTGCTGTCCTACAGTAGATGTGTATGGTGTTACAGCTTCTCCCTCACATCCTGTATAAACAACAGCCTCTTCTGCAGTTGTAAAATAAGACTGCTTCATCTGGGCTTCTGTTTCTTCTTCAGCTTCCCCGTCTGTCCGGGCTGCATCAGCCACATTCTCTTTATCTGCCTTTATCTCAGCCTGTCCTGTTACAAGGATTCCATTTTCATCAAACAGATAATATCCTGTATGTGTTTCGCCTTTATACTCTGTACTGATCTTCACAATTCCATCAGCAGCTGTATAAAATTCTTCATTTACTGTAATTCCATCACTTGCTGCATCCGCTGTATCTGTTGATACATCCATTGCTGCATCTGTTGTTACAGTCTGCTCCTCCGGAAGTTCCTCGGCATCTGCAGATACCTCTGCGTCATCCAGAGATAATGTTTCCATATCATCAGACATTTCCTCTGAGGACTGTCCGCAATCTGCTGATGGTACCTCTTCTCCATCTGAATTTGCTGTATCCTGAGTCTTTGCAGGTTTGCGCAGCTTGAATCCTTCTTCTGTGCTTACCCAGTCCTCGGCTTTCACAGCAACAGCTCCAGTGGTATCTGTTATATCTGTTGATGTTGATGCTGCCGGTGTCTCTTCCGGCTGCACTGCTGTTATGTCTGTTCCTGCTGTAAACGTGTCGTCTGTCTCTTCCTGAGACGGTGTTTCTGTCTCATCATCTCCGGCTGAAAAAACATCTTCTTCTGCATCTGTCTCTTCAGTCTGTGCAATGACAGATGAAGTTACGTCTGGAGAAGTAAATGCAGCCGCACCTGCTTCACTGACAGTCGCCATCGTCATAACAAGACTCAATGTAACTGCAACTAACCTTCTTTTCACAATAATGTCCTCCTCTTTTATTCATGTTACTTTTTATTGTCACTGTTCACTTCTGTGGACAGCAGCTTTCTATCCATATATCGATCCACTTTGCCGCATGTTTCTGACATGACAGAGCTACTCACCAAGTCCGCTCTCAATGGCAGTAACAAGATTATCCAGTGCTTCCTGCTCATCAGCGCCCTCACAGGCAAGCTCTATCTCATCTCCGCATTTCACACATGCTCCAAGTACACTCAGCACACTCTTTGCATTTGCCATGCCGCCATTGTATGCAAATGTGATCTGTGACTGATATTTCATTGCCTCATTGCACAAAATCCCCGCAGGTCTCAGATGAAGACCTGTGGGATTTTTAACTGTCACTTTTTTATTAACCATCTTATTTTTCCTCTTATGTTACCGTCCACCCTGTTGCCGGAAACTTCTTATTCTTTACTGTCCGTACTGTCCTCAGCAACGATACCGGATGAAATAACCACCTCTGTAGTAACATTTTCAACCGTCTCATATCCATCCGGTAAAACAATAGTGACCGGAACTTCATAATTCCCTTCCTTTTTACCATCCAGATCTATGGATGCCTTAATATCTCTTTCATTATTCAGATCATCCAGATCTTTTGTATCTGATTTGATCCGCACCTCTATCTGTGCAGTTTCAAATGTTACCTGAAGATCATCTGATTTATTCTTAACTTCTATATTCTTAGTTGGAATATCAAACTCTCTGCTTCCCACCGGCAGGATGCTTACGGTTACCCATACATCCTCACTGGAATCACTGGTAAGCTTCACATTGTCCGGAAGAAGATTAGTAAGACTGATCTTCTTTTCCACATCATCAGATTCACCTGAGATATCAATACTGTCCTCAGGTATGGTGATCACATTATTATTATCTGCAAGGCTCTCAAGTCCTTCTGTGCTGCCTGCCACACTGATAGTATCCGGTACTGTTCTGACAGCTCCCACCTGATATCCATCTGCAGGTGTTCCCACATAACCGGCTGAAATCTGCACTCCCTGACGGATATTCCATAATTTTGCAGTTACCGTAACTTTTGCATGATTTTCGATCCTTAAAGAATTCATTTCAGAATCAGTAAGCGCTTCCTGATTCTTATCAATGATCGTAAGATTTACATCCTGTGTAAAATCCTGTGTATTTCCATCCAGTTCAATTGTAGCATTTACTTTATCTATTTTATTCACCAGTGTCTTAGGACCTGTAATCCTTACTTTCTCAGGATTGGCAGTAAGACTTCCTACTTCATAATCTTTCCCCGGTTTTGTATCGCCTCTGCTGACATTGACTACAAATTCCTGAGTTTCCTTTTCATCAAGGTTTACACTGAGATTCTGTGGTGTGACCCTGATATCATTTGAAGTTACACCTGGTACAGAACAGGTTACAGTAATAGGTACCATAACAGGATTCGTATCCAGACTTACGGCCTGCTGAAGATCAGCTACTGCAGAAATATCTGAAACCTTGATCTTGTCTCTGATTTTCTTTGTTGCAGTAATCGCAATTTTCACAGAGTCCTGATTCTGTTCAGGCATGCACATTTTGCCGACCGTATCTGAAGACTCCACATATTCTTTATTGATCAGTTCTACATTATTGATCGTATAATAATTGGTTCCTACCGGATTATCTATATTTACAACGATCAGCCATACCACAACAGCTACTGCGACAGACATGATTTTCAGAGGTATGTTATCTGTTATTTTTCGCTTCTTCATTCTTTACTCTTCCTTTCAGTAAATGGCGAAGTTTGCTGTTGTCTACAATCTGCTTATTCTGTGCCCTGACCAGAATTTCCCTGAGTCCGGCACTGTTTATACCTCTGATCAACTTTCCTCCCTGGGCAACAGATACCTGACCTGTCTCCTCTGATACGATGATCGTCACAGAATCTGTCTGCTCACTTATCCCCACACCTGCTCTGTGCCGTGTTCCCAGCTGCTTGCTCAGTTCCATGTTATCAGATAGCGGAAGATAACATGTTGCAGCCACGATCCTGTTCTCTCTTACGATAACAGCTCCATCATGGAGAGGTGTGTTATGTTCAAATATATTAATCAGAAGCTGGCTTGTAAGGATCGCATCCAGATTAATACCTGTTCTGATATAATCTGTCAACAGCTCATTCTGCTCAATTACGATCAGTGCCCCGGTCTTTACTTCCCCCATATCAAAACAGGCTTTAACCAGTTCACTGATCGTCTTGTCCGTAAATCGTTCCTTCACTTCCCTGCCTGCATCAAAAGGTATCAGTGAAGCCATGATTCTCTTTTGTCCAAGCTGTTCCAGAACCTTTCTCAATTCAGGCTGAAAAATAACGATTACGCCTACGATCAATGTACTGGCCAGATTTGAAAAAATCCACAGGATCGTATTCATTCTGAAAATATACGCTACCAGAATAAAGAGAAGAACAACCAGTATACCTTTCAGAAGTGTATATGCATGAGTATATTTGATCCACACCATAAACTGATACACAAAAAATGCGATCAGCGCGATCTGTATGATATCTATGATCCCGATCTTCGGAAATGCCAGTCTTGATAGCATCTCTATCAGTTTTCCCGAAATATCCTGCATATGGCTCTCCTTTCCTTATCATTCTTATAAAGCATTTATAATTATTTTTTATAGATTTTTTAATGATTCTTCCAGTTTTTTCTCAAAGTCAACACTGTCGATATCTTTCTTTCTTTCCACAGGTGCTGTATCCTCAATTGTCTGACCCTTTTTCTCGTCACCGTGGAAAATAGGATTTGCATAGGAAACAATATTATCCTGTGTCTGTTTCTCGTTTTTCACTGAATCTCCGTTGATCTTTTTAATACTTCTTTCAGATGTTGTAACAGATGCCTTAGGCACTGCTTTTACATAGTAATAATACTCATCATCTTCATATTCCAGTCTCTCTGTGCGGGTATAATCTCCACCGAACACAAAAAATTCAAGAACAAGTCCTACCACAACAGAGATCACTGTGTATATGATCAGTGTGACAACATCGATATTCAGTCCAAAATACACTCCACCTGCCAGGATCATAAGAACATAGACAACTCCGCCTGCAACAATGGCAATTCTCCATGCATAATCAAAAGAACGGGTGCGGATAAGATTTACCAGCAAAACTACTGCTATAAAAGCGATCATTGTAATCCACATTCCCCAGTTCTGCACGATCCCGTCAGCCAGAAGTTTCATCTTGTCAGCCATGGCAACATCCGGATTCTCCAGAAGTTTATGCTGTACATTAATAAAACGTATAAAATAATACACAATTACTCCGCATCCTGCAGGAAGTGCAGAAGATGCACCGCATAAAAGTCCGCTGCCTATTGGAAGCAGTGTAGGAACACTGAATCCAAAAGAAAGTGGTGTAAATACAAGTACTAAATTATTGCCTGAACTAAATCTCAGAAACAGGATAGCCATAAATAAAAGCAGCACGATCATAAATCCTGCAACTTCCGTACCCAGAGCATAGCTGTGCGCGATCATCAGGGCAAAACCTGCAAAAATCATTACACCTGAAGGCAGGATTGAACAGATCAGTGCAAGGATCAGCACAATAAATATATTGTTAAGCTGTGTCATATATCCCATATTTTTATTGATCCATATAAAATAAACCATTGCCAGAACAAAACGTAAAACAGGAAGGATGTAAATCTCATACTGGCTGTATAAATTCTTTATTCTCTGTTTTAATTCGAGTAATGCTGTCATCTTTTATATCCTCCTGAAACTCCTCCGGCTGAAGATTTTTTCTCTTCGCGACTGTAGATTTTATTTAACTGTGTAAGTTCTTCATAATAATTCTTTACACTTTTCTTTGCTTTACGATATTTCACTGTGTACTGGATGTATGTGAGAACTGAAAAAAACACCAGTACTGTCACATATCCCAGAATCGCTTCCACTCCCAGTGAAACAAGATTCATCTTATGAATATTGTTTATCAGATATTCACCAAAATATGCCGCCATTCCTGCCAGGACCAGACAATATCCGATCGTAACAAGAAAAAAATTCTTGATCATGGCAAGTCCGATATAATCACTTCTATAGTACTTACTGACAGGAAGATACTTCTTTCCTTCCCCCTGTTCATACATGGCAAGTTTGTTCATGATCTTTATCTTCTCTTCATTTAACATAAATTACTCCTTACTGCATGCTTTCCCTTTTGTCTGATACCATTTCTTTTTCTCAAAACCGATACCGTAAATATCAGGCAGGTATCATTAATCATTCAGATTGATTGTAACATATATCACTATGTATGAAAAGGGTTTTTTCTTATCTCATGCCTATCTCCTGCCTATGCAAACCGTAAGAAAATACACATTTCCGGCACCTTTTTTCTTCAGACATCCTGCCATTGCATCAATGGTACTTCCTGTTGTATAAACATCGTCTATCACCAGGATATCCTTTCCTCTCACATCACCTGTCACGCGAAATGCCCTTTCCAGATTCATTCTTCTCTGCAAGGCATTCAGTTTCTTCTGAGACTTTGTCTTTACAACCTTCTGCACCATATCCAGATCTGCCGGGATTCTGGTATAATAACTGAGCTTTTCTGCCAGATATGCGGCCTGATTAAATCCTCTCTGCCTTTCTTTTGATCTGTGCACAGGAACCGGCACAATAAGATCCGGATTCCATTTCTCTATTTCCTTCCGCGCATAAAGGTACATTGCTTTCGCATAAAAATCGCCGTATTCTCTGCAGCCATAGTATTTATATCTGGTAACAGATCTTCTCATAATGCTGTCATAAACAAAGATTCCTCTCCCCTGCTCAAATACATGCGGCTGCTTCAGGCAGTCTCTGCAGTATTCTCCTTCTTCAATGGGTTTCCCGCATTTATAACATCTGGGATGTCCGACAGGGCGAAGCATTCTCTCACACTCCGGACAGATCATCCGTCTCTGATCCTTAAGGATCTTCTGACAGACCGGACAGCATCTTGGGTAAAAAACATCAAGGATTTTCCTCAGAAACTGATTCATACCTGCTTATTCTTCCTTATCTCTTCCCATATTCTCTGTCATGTCACTCAGTTCTGTAATACGTTCATCCAGGGCGCTGTAACGTTTCTGCTGTTTCTCGTTGCGGATCATCTCTGCAAAGGTCTCTTCACTTCCCACCACAGTCACACATTTTCTTGCCCTGGTAACTGCAGTATAAAGAAGGTTTCTGTTTAAAAGCATCTGCGGTCCAGAAAGCAGTGGAAGTATAACTGCCGGATATTCTGAACCCTGAGATTTATGAATCGTAATGGCATAGGCAAGTTCCAGCTCTTCCAACTGTTTGAAAGAATATGTGGCAAAACGCCCATCCTCAAATTCCACTTCTGCAGTCTCTGCAAACTCATTGATCTCCGTAAGTATTCCTGTATCACCGTTAAATACCCCGACACCTTTCTCGATAACTATCCCATACCTGCCCCTGATTTCCCATTCCATCTGATAATTATTCCGGATCTGCATTACTTTATCACCTGTACGGAACAGCCGGTCTCCAACTGCTTTTTCAGGTTTTCCGTCTGCAGGCGGATTAAGATACCTTTGCAGTATCTGGTTCAGCCGTTCCACTCCCAGAAGTCCCTTTCTCATTGGAGTCAGTACCTGTATCTCAAAGGGTTTCGCATCTACATATCTGGGCAGCTTCTCCTGGATCAGTGCGATCACAACTCTTATTATAATATCCGCATCATATCTCTTCAAAAAAAAGAAATCCCGGCTTTTATTATTAATCTGTACCTGTTCACCTCTGTTTATCTTATGGGCATTTACAACAATATCACTCTCCGACGCCTGCCTGAAGATTTTCTTCAGTTCAACTACAGGGAAACATCCGCTTCGGATAATATCCCTTAACACATTACCCGGCCCCACACTTGGAAGCTGATTCTCATCACCTACAAGGATCAGTCTTGTACCTGCCGTCACTGCAAGCAGGAGGGAATGCATTAAATGAATATCTACCATGGACATCTCATCAATAATGATCACATCTGCTTCCAGGGGATTCTGCGCATTCCTCTCAAATTTAGCCGAATGTCCGTCTCTTTCCTCCTCCGGCATTCCATTTAATTCCAGCAGACGATGTATTGTCTGTGCTTCATATCCTGTAGTTTCCGTCATTCTCTTTGCTGCACGCCCGGTAGGTGCAGCCAGTCTGAGCTCTGCACCTTCGCCTTCAAAGAAACGAATGATCGCATTAATTGTTGTTGTTTTACCTGTACCCGGACCACCTGTAAGGATAAAGAGTCCATGATTCGCTGCCTCAGTTACAGCCCTCTTCTGCATTTCATCCAGAACTGTTTCTGTTTCTTTTTCGATCATTGCGATTCTGCGCCGGACAAGCTCTTCATCCTCAGGACACAGGATATTCAGTTCATTAAGCATCCGGGCAGTGTTCAGTTCCAGATAATAATACTGCGCCGGATAAACAATAGTCTCTCTGTTTTTCTCTTTTAACACCAGTTTTCTGTCAAGTACCATATCCATAAGATGTTTCTCCATATAGGATTCATCAACGCCCAGAAGTCTGGCACATCTTGTAAACAACTGTTCTCTGGGAAGGTATGTATGTCCTTCTCCAGAAGCCTGCAAAAGAGTATACAGCATTCCACTTCGTATTCTGTAATCTGAATCTGCATGGATCCCAACTCTGGAGGCGATCTCATCAGCAATCTTAAATCCCACACCCGAAATGTCTTCTGCCAATTTGTATGGATTCTCCTGCAGGATGGTATAGACAGAATCTTTATATTTCTGATAGATCTTTGCACCAAGATTAAGAGAGATACCATATTTCTGTAAAAAGATCATTGCTTTTCTCATATCAGCCTTCTCACTTACCTGTGCAGCGATCTCCCTTGCTTTTTTTTCACTGATTCCCTTAACCTCAGCAAGCCGTTCAGGCTCTTCCTCTACGATTCTAAGTGTATCATTTCCAAATTTCCGGACGATCCTGGCAGCCAGTGCTGCACCGATCCCTTTTATTGCACCGGATCCCAGATAACGTTCTATACCATAAGTATCCTCTGGCATTTTCTCTGTAAAAGAACTGATCTGAAACTGTTTTCCATATACCGGATGATGTATATATACTCCGGTCGCTTCAATAGATGCGCCCTGTGTAACAGACGGAAAGCTTCCTACACAAGTCAGTTCTTCCTCTTCCTTTATACCTTTTAATACCATAACCGTATATCCGTTATTCTCATTTCTGAAAATAACATGATCTATGTATCCTGTAACAGTTTCACTCATGTGCTCCCCTCTGCACCTCCTGTTTCTTCCCATTTCTTTTATTGCTGCATCAATTGCCTGAAAATCAGTCAAAGTAACACAAAAAGGCACTGCAATATACAGTACCTTCTGTTTTATCCGTCAAATCGTGCCATTATCTCTGCGTACTTACCTGTTCCTACTGCAACTACGCTCATTGCATCCTGTACAGTCAGAGTACTCACTCCTGTTCTCTGTTCGATCAAAGTATCCATTCCATGAAGAAGCGCACCACCTCCGGTAAGCACAATTCCTCTGTCTACAATATCAGCAGCCAGTTCAGGCGGTGTCTTTTCCAGAACTCCGTGTACAGTCTCCACAATCTGTCCTGTGGCATCTCTCAGAGCTACACGGATTTCTTCTGAAGTAAGTGTCACTGTCTTTGGCAGACCTGTGATCACATTTCTTCCTTTTACTTCCATAGTTCTTGGATTTGACTCTTCAGTGGCTGTTCCTATCTGGATCTTGATCTTCTCTGCCATATCTTCTCCGATAAAAAGTCCATGATTCTTTCTCACATAGTTCAGTATGGCCTGATTAAAGGTATCTCCTGCTACTTTTACAGAAGCAGAAACCACAACCCCTGCAAGGGAGATAACTGCAACATCTGAAGTTCCCGCTCCAATATCTACGACCAGATTGCCAAATGGCTTCGTTACATCCACACCTGCCCCGATCGCCGCAGCTATAGGCTCCTCCACCATATAAACATCCCTGGCTCCTGCCTGATAGGCTGCTTCCTCTACTGCCTTTCTCTCAATCTCTGTAATTCCGCTTGGAACACAGATAGTGATCCTTGGTTTACGGAAAGCTCTTCTTCCTATGGCTCTGGATATAAAGTATTTAAGCATCTTCTCTGTAACTGTATAATCAACGATCACACCCTGTCTGATCGGACGGATGATCTCCATATCTGAAGTAATGCGTCCCTCCATCATTCGGGCTTCTTCACCGATCGCACGGATCTTCTCTGTATTTTTATCATAAACTACAATTGAAGGCTCATTTAATACAAGCCCTTTTCCTGTAGAATAAGCCAGACTGTTCCTGGTCCCCAGGTCTATTCCAATATCACTTGCCGGCATGGAAATCCCCTTTCTGTTCTTAATAATGATCGCCCAACTGTCTAATATCTCTCAGTTTCGTAATCGTTTCTATTATATACAACTTCCTGCCAAAAGAAAAGCCCTGCTTAATCTTCCAGATATTTTTTTACATATTTCCCTGTATAAGATATCGGTGACTGTGCGATTTCCTCCGGAGTTCCCTGGGCTACAACAGTACCGCCCTTATCTCCGCCTTCAGGACCAATATCAATGATATAGTCTGCTGTCTTGATCACATCCAGGTTATGCTCGATCACAACTACCGTATTGCCACCTTCCGATAATCGCTTCAGGATCTCCACCAGCTTATGCACATCTGCAAAATGAAGCCCTGTTGTGGGCTCATCCAGGATATAGATCGTTTTCCCTGTACTTCTCTTACTCAGCTCTGTGGCAAGCTTAATCCTCTGTGCTTCTCCTCCGGAAAGTTCTGTGGAAGGCTGACCCAGACGGATATATGAAAGACCTACATCATACAAAGTCTGTATCTTTCTCTTAATGGAAGGAACATTTTCAAAAAATATCAGTGCCTCCTCAACAGTCATATTCAGTACATCATAAATGCTCTTATCCTTATACTTTACTTCCAGAGTTTCTCTGTTGTATCTCTTTCCCTTGCAGACCTCACAGGGTACATATACATCCGGAAGAAAATGCATTTCTATCTTAATAATACCGTCACCACTGCATGCCTCACAACGCCCGCCTTTTACATTAAAGCTGAAACGTCCCTTCTTATATCCCTTTGCCTTGGCATCTGCAGTTGCAGCAAAGAGATCACGGATCTGGTCAAACACCCCTGTATAGGTGGCAGGATTTGAACGTGGTGTGCGTCCGATAGGTGACTGATCAATATTGATCACCTTATCCAGCTGCTCAGTTCCCAGTATATCTTTATGCTTTCCCGGTATCACTCTGGCACGGTTAAGATCTCTTGCCAGACGTTTGTACAGTATCTCATTAATCAGAGAGCTCTTTCCTGAACCGGAAACTCCTGTTATACAGGTCATAATTCCAAGAGGTATCTTCACATCAATATTTTTGAGATTATTCTCTGCAGCACCCTTAACAGTGAGAAATCCTGTTGGTTTCCGTCTCTCTGACGGTACCGGTATCTTTAATTTTCCACTCAGATAAGCACCAGTGACTGAATTCTCATTATTCATCAGATCCTCTGCAGTTCCCATGGCAACAAGCTGTCCTCCATGCTCCCCTGCACCGGGTCCTATATCCACGATACAATCCGCTGCACGCATGGTATCTTCATCATGCTCCACAACGATCAGACTGTTTCCAAGATCACGCAGCTTCATCAGGGAGCTTAGCAGTCTGTCATTATCCCGCTGATGAAGTCCTATACTGGGCTCATCCAGAATATAGGCAACTCCCACCAGTCCGGAACCGATCTGGGTAGCCAGGCGGATTCTCTGTGCCTCTCCTCCTGAAAGTGTTCCTGTGGCACGTCCAAGAGAAAGATAATCAAGACCCACATCAGATAGAAAACTTACTCTTGCCCGGATCTCTTTCAGGATCTGCTTACCGATCAGCTGTTGCTGTTTGGACAACTGCATATCTGCCAGAAAGGTCTTCAGTTTCTCGATCGGAAGATTGGTGACCTCATAAATATTCTTATCTGCCACAGTCACTGCAAGAGATTCTCTCTTTAGCCTCTGTCCTTTACAGGTTTTACACGGAGTAATCTGCATAAAAGATTCATACTCCTGTTTCATGGTATCAGAGCCTGTTTCTCTGTAGCGCTGTTCCACATTGCGGATCAGTCCTGGAAATGCCACATCATAAACACCCTCTCCACGCTGGCCTTTGTAATAAACTTTGACTGAATGTCCATTGGTTCCATTTATCAGAATATCCTTTATCTTCTCAGGATAATCCTTAAAAGGTGTCTCAAGACTGAAATCATATTCTCTGGAAAGCGCATCCAAAATGGCTCTTGAAAAACTTCCTTCACTTGTGCAGGACTGCCATCCTATTACTGCGATTGCCCCCTCAAGAATGCTTAATGACTGATCCGGGATCATCAGGTCAATATCGAATTCCATCTTATAGCCCAATCCCAGACAATCAGGGCAGGCACCAAATGGATTATTAAAAGAAAAGCTTCTTGGCTCAATCTCATCAACACTGATACCACAGTCAGGACAGGAAAAACTCTGACTGAAATTATAGACATTCCCGTCCATGGTATCCACCATCAGGAGTCCTTCTGCCAGTTCCAGAACTGTCTCTATGGAATCAGAAAGTCTCTTCTCGATCCCTGGCTTCACGATCAGACGGTCTACCACTATCTCAATATTATGTTTGATATTCTTGTCCAGACTTATCTCCTCAGAAAGCTCATACATATTTCCGTCAATCTGTACACGCACATATCCGCTTCTCTTTGCATGTTCAAGAAGCTTTGCATGTGTTCCTTTACGCCCCCGCACAACAGGAGCCAACAGCTGAAGCTTCGTTCTCTCCGGAAAAGCCATGATACTGTCCACCATCTGGTCAACAGTCTGCTTCCTGATCTCTCTTCCACATTTCGGACAATGGGGGATTCCCACTCTGGCATACAGAAGTCTGAAATAATCATATATCTCTGTCACAGTTCCCACTGTTGAACGGGGATTTCGGTTGGTAGATTTCTGGTCAATGGAAATCGCAGGAGGCAGACCTTCAATACTCTCCACATCCGGTTTCTCCATCTGTCCCAGAAACTGCCTTGCATAAGAGGAAAGAGATTCCATATAACGTCTCTGTCCTTCTGCATAGATGGTATCAAAAGCCAGCGAAGATTTTCCTGATCCGCTCAGCCCTGTAAGCACCACAAACTTATCCCTTGGAATATCTACACTTAGATTCTTAAGATTATTAACATTCGCACCTCTGATCCTGATAAATTGTTTCTTCATCGTATCTGCTGCCATTGCCGGCCTCCTGTTTCTTATTGAACTTATTGATTCGGTTAAAATATATGCCCTTAGTATAATTCAGGAACATTTGTTCGTCAAGGCGTTTACAGCAAAAACTCTGCCATAACAGCATTACTTACATGGATTCCTTTTCTGCTCAGAAAAATTCTGCCATCTCCTTCCAGCAATAAACCCATTGATTTATATTTTCTCAGAACACCCCCATATACTGATTCGATCACACATCCAAATCTCTGCTCAAAATCGGCTTTTGAGATTCCATCGGTCATACGAAGTCCCAGAAACATAAATTCTGCCATTTCATCCTCTCTGGTAAGTATTGGCTCTTTTTCCCTTATTTTTTCCGGATTCCTGCTGTCCGCCAGATATATTTTCATATCCCGGGTATTTGTGAAACGCTCTTTTCCATAAAGAGAAGAGGCTCCCAGACCAAAGCCCAGATAATCCTGCCTGATCCAGTATCCTATATTATGCCTGCATTCCATGCCTTTCTTTGCATAATTTGAAATCTCATACTGCTCAAACCCATATTCTCTCAAGATCTGTGCAGTCGCCTCATACATATTATATTCTGTATCTTCATCCGGCAGGTTCAGTTTCCGGGTTGCAAAAGGTGTTCCTTCCTCAATGATCAGACTATATGCGGAAATATGCTCAGGTTTCAATTCTGCAACAGTACGCAGATTGCTGATCCATCCTTCATAGCTCTGATCCGGGATCGCACTCATCAGATCAATATTTATATTGTCAAATCCGGCTTCTCTTGCAGTCTTATAGGTTTCCAGAAACTGCCTGTAGTTATGGATTCTTCCAAGCATCTCCAGTTCCCTGTCATCTGGTGACTGCAGCCCGATACTCAGACGGTTGATCCCATATTCTCTGTATGACTCAAATTTCCTTCTATCTGCTGTTCCGGGATTCACTTCAATGGTAATCTCCGCATCATCCAGTATAGGAAACTTATTTTTTATCTTATTCAGTATTTCTCCAATGAATCTTTCATCCAAGACAGAAGGAGTGCCCCCTCCGATAAATACAGAGGACACACTCCTTCCTTTACCTTCCTTTACTGCATCAATTTCTCTGAGCAAAGACTGTATATATGCTGTCTGCACCTCCAGTCCTGAAGGAGCGGAAAGAAAATCACAGTAATCACATTTTTTTACACAAAACGGAATATGGATATAGATTTCTATGGAAGAACCTGATATGTTCTTCATTTCCATTTAATCCTCCTGTATACTGCTGTCTGTGTTCATATCCAAACTACTGCTTCCATTATCTGCACTTTGGGATATCGAAGTATCAGACGCATTCTGCTCTGCCAGATAAGTATTTACCATTGTCAGATTTCCATTTCTGATAACAGCAGACTCATTTACCTGATCCGGTGCAGGCGTGGGAGTGGCTTCCACAGGTGCAACACTGATCTGTATCACCTTGGAAGATGCCTCGTCTGTCTCCTTCTCTTTTCCACATCCGGAAAACAAAACACCAAACAGCATCATGCACAGTATAACTGTTTTTCGCTTACTTATTCTCATTAATATCTCAACTCTCTGTCAACAATAAACAATTTTTATTTATCATCCAGCTTCAGTACACTCATAAACGCTTTCTGAGGAATTTCCACATTACCTACCTGACGCATACGCTTCTTACCTTCCTTCTGTTTCTCCAGAAGTTTCTTCTTACGGGAAATATCACCACCGTAACACTTGGCAAGAACGTCCTTACGCATAGCTCTTACAGTCTCTCTTGCAATGATCTTGCTTCCGACAGCAGCCTGGATCGGAATTTCAAAGAGCTGGCGCGGGATCTCTTCCTTCAGTTTCTCACACATCTTACGGCCTCTCTCATAGGCAGTATCTGCATGTACGATAAAGGAAAGGGCATCCACCTCTTCTTTATTTACCAGGATATCCAGCTTCACAAGTTCACTGCGCTCATAGCCGCAGAGTTCATAATCCAGGGAAGCATAGCCTCTGGAACGTGATTTCAGGGCATCGAAGAAATCATAGATGATCTCATTTAATGGAAGCTTATATTTCAGAAGCGCACGTGTTTCTTCCATATAATCCATTCCCAGATACTGTCCTCTTCGCTCCTGACAGAGATCCATGATCGCACCGATAAATTCTGTTGTTACCATGATCTCAGCATTTACCATAGGCTCTTCCATATATTCGATTTCTGACGGATCAGGCAGATTGCTTGGATTTGTCAGATTGATAACTTCACCATTTGTCTTGTAAACTTTATAAATAACACCTGGTGCTGTAGTTACAAGGTCAAGGTTATATTCTCTTTCCAGACGTTCCTGAATGATTTCCAGATGAAGAAGTCCCAGGAAGCCACAGCGGAAACCAAATCCAAGAGCTACAGATGTCTCCGGCTCATAGAAAAGAGAAGCATCATTAAGCTGAAGTTTCTCAAGTGCATCTCTTAAATCTCCATATTTGGCACCATCTGCAGGATATAATCCGCAGTATACCATCGGGTTTACCTTCTTATATCCTGGAAGCGCTTCTGCACATGGTCTGTTCTTGTCTGTAATGGTATCACCTACGCGGGTATCGCCAAGATTTTTGATACTCGCAGTGATATAGCCTACCATACCTGCGGTCAGCTCATCACAGGGAATAAACTGTCCTGCGCCAAAATATCCTACTTCTACAACTTCTGTTGTAAAACCGGTTGCCATCATATGAATCTGTGTACCTCTTTTCACACAGCCATCCATAACCCTGCAGAATACGATAACACCTTTGTATGCATCATAAATGGAATCAAAGATCAATGCTTTCAGTGGTGCATTTACATCACCGTGAGGTGCCGGGATCTTTGTCACGATCTGTTCAAGCACTTCTTCCACATTAAGTCCTGTTTTGGCAGAAATTCTCGGAGCGTCATGGGCTTCAAGACCAATGACATCTTCAATCTCATTCACTACACGATCCGGTTCTGCACTTGGCAGATCAATCTTGTTGATAACAGGAAGAACATCCAGATCATGGTCAAGTGCAAGATATACATTTGCCAGTGTCTGGGCTTCGATTCCCTGTGCTGCATCTACTACCAGGATCGCACCGTCACAGGCAGCAAGGCTTCGGGATACCTCATAGTTGAAATCCACATGTCCAGGGGTGTCAATGAGGTTAAAGATGTATTCTTCGCCGTCTTTGGCTTTATATACAATACGCACTGCCTGGGATTTGATGGTGATCCCACGCTCTCTTTCAAGTTCCATATTGTCCAGTACCTGTGACTGCATTTCACGTTCAGTCAGGGTTCCGGTCATTTCTATAATTCGGTCGGCAAGGGTAGATTTGCCATGGTCTATATGTGCAATAATACAGAAATTTCTGATTTTGCTCTGATCTATCATTCAGGAATTCCCTCCTAGGTTCTTTCTTAATATACTAATTGTTGGTTTTGCTAATTTTGTATTATAACATATGAAAGAATGGTTTGTCATCTACTTCTTATCCCTGCAGAACTTTATTGAGGATGTCTGCAAATGGTTCCATGGCGTTTTTTACTTCCTGAACAGTGTTGGTCTGGGCTCCGGCTTCAAGGAGGATGGAACAGGGACGGAAATGAAGGTTATAGCGATAGCCTGCAAGATAAATCCCGCGGTAAAATTCAGGATAATATTGGGCTGCCTGATATTCCAGCTGGAAAGAGAATGCTAGATTTTGCTGTATGTAGGGATTTGGAAGATAATCCAGCGAACCTTTGGCTGTGATGTAACTCAGCCCATTATAAAAAAGGATCTGAGCTGTCGGTTTTCCATTAATCTCTGTTACAAGATGACGGTCTTCGGGGACACCGTCACGATGGAGATCTATGATGACCTGGATATCCGGATTTTCCTGAAGATAGGGTTCCAGATAATCCCGGGCATAATCGTAAGCAGCACTGCGGTCCAGTTCTCCTCCAGCCATGTCAAACTGTTCTTTTAGATGAACTACCTGATATCCGTAGTTTTCTGTAAGAAGCCGTGTCAGATAATCCCCCACCCCTACAATAGTATCTGCCTCCTCGCCTTCTCTGGAATCTGCGAATGTTTCCTGCGAATGACTGTGATAGATCAGAATCTGGGGTGCACTGGTATCTTTAGAAATTTTAAAATCCTGCTTTAGAAAATCTTCAGCATTGATCTGTACTGCATCTGCTTCTGTGTTGGAATCTACAATGTAGAATTGTCCCAGAAGATAATTATGATCTGCCAGCTTTGCAGGGGACAGGTCGATGATAGGGTGAGGGATTGGTGCTGCAATAGTTTCAGTGCTGTCCTGCATATCGGAAACTTCCTGTGCTTCTGACTTTTTTGACTCTTTCGGTTCACCCGGTACTGAATGATTTTTTTTACTCTGCCTGCTTTTTTGTCTGGGTTTTTCTGTTATTCTGATATCTGAAGATACGGTCGGTTTCTCTGTCAATGTGGGAGTTTCTTCCAACAGTTGTTCAGACTGCGCACGCTCTCCCAGATATTTTCCGTTTTCTCCTGCAATTTTTTCATAAGTTTCCCTGTCTTCATAGGAAGATACCCGGGTCTTTTTTTCCAGAAAGCGGTACAGGGGCAGATGCCTGTACACATTTTCTCCTGTAAACAACGCCCCCGGCAGCATTGCCAGAGTAACAAAAAAGCACATGCTCAGCACAATGCAGAACGCTTTCTGAAAGTTTGTCACATGGATCACCTCTTGACTTATCCTATGTCCATGCCTTCTCATTTATACGCAGTTCAATATTAACAGAAATATTTTCCATTTATCCACCTATTTTCTCAAAAGCCATATTCAACCCTTCTGAGATTGTGAAGCTCAGGTATTTTACTGTTTCATCTACATCTTTGGGAGTTACAAACATGGTGTGGAGATGAGGTGAAATCATTTCTTCCAGAAATTCTTTTTGTTCTGCTTCTTCCAGTGTATCCAGAAGGTGTGCCATGGAATCGTGAACAATAGTTGCCGCATCTACTACAGTAGGAACTCCGATTCCTATTACTTTTACCTGCAGATTTTCTTCTGTAAGCCCTGTTCTGTGATTACCAACACCTGAACCCGGATTGATTCCTGTGTCTGTGATCTGGATCGTCCGGTTCAGACGCCTGGTGCTTCTTGCTGCCAGAGCATCAATAGCGATCACTACATCCGGCTTTGTTTCTGCCACAATCCCTTGTATGATCTCAGATGTCTCCATCCCTGTCTGTGCCATTACACCGGGAATAATGCCGCTGATGCGATGCATCTTCTCTTTTCCCAGGCTCTGAAGACCATATTCTTTTATCATATGTCTTGTTATATGAAGGTTTTCCACCACATGAGGGCCAAGAGAATCTGCAGTGATCGCCGAATTTCCCAGGCCAACCACAAGGATCGACAGTTCTCTGTCCAACCTGATCACTTTTTGCAGATGACGGGCAATCTCCTGAGAAATTTCTCTGTGATAGTCATCATCATGTACAGACAGCCCCGGTGCCTCTATAGTAATATAGTTTCCCTGAGGCCGCCCCATTGTACGGGCACCATTTTCTGTTGTGATCTTTACCACAGTTGTGCGGATATCTTTCTCTTCATTGTAATCTTCATGGATCTCCACTCCGCGGACCTCCACATTTTCTTTTGTAAACCGTTCGGTTGCCTCCAGCGCCAGGTCTGTCCGTATTCCGTAATTATCCAGCATTTTCTCTTTCCTCCCTGCTCTTTTATCATGTCAAATAATTTTATATCTATTTTTAGCTTTTTTTATAGAAATATGTATTGACAAGGATGAATATTTGAGATAATATATATAAGCATGTTCATAGAAGCGCCCGTGTCTGTTTCTATGACAGGAGTATAATAATTTTTATCGAATTAAATTGGAGGTGTACGAATTGGCTAACATTAAATCTGCTAAGAAAAGAATTTTAGTAAACAGAACAAAAGCAGCTAGAAACAAAGCAATCAAATCTGCAGTTAAAACTTCTATGAAGAAAGTTGAAGCAGCAGTAGCAAATAAAGATAAGGCAGCTGCAGAAGTAGCATTAAAGGATGCTGTTTCCACAATCAGCAAAGCTACATCCAAAGGTGTTTATCATAAAAACAACTGTGCAAGAAAAGTTGCCCGTTTAGCTAAAGCTGTTAACAGCATTGACTAATTATAGATTGAATTTTTAATTATAAGCTTATGATTAAAAAGGACAGCCATCACCGTCATGTGGCTGTCTTTTTTGTTATTATCTTTTGTAACTGCCAGAATATCCGGCAGTTACCGTTTTCCTATTTTACTTTACTGCTGTACTTAATGATCAGTAATTCTACGCTCAGCTTGTCTTCCAGGCGTCCTGTTTTCACCGATTCTTCTGCATCCACAAAATCTTTTACTGCCTGTTCCAGTTCTGATATAGTATAGGCTCTGGCACATGTTGTGATATTTTTCACAACAAACCCGGGCACTCCCAGTTTTGAGGCTATCTCCGTCTGCGCAAGTCCTGCTGCTGCAAACTGTTTTGCCAAAAGCAGCTGACGGTACTGCTTGGCAAGAAGAAAGAGTATCCTCATCGGCGGCTCTTTCAGAGTCAGCAGATCATAATAAAGCTCCAGTGCTCTCTCCTGGTTTTTCTCTGTCACTGCACGTACCATATCAAAGATTCTGTTGGTTGTCTGAGTGGTACAGATCTCTTCAATATCCTCTGCAGTCACCACATCCCTGCCTTCTGTATAGCTGACCAGCTTTTCCAGTTCCATTCTCAGATTTCCCATGTCAGTTCCTGTTTTCGTCAGCAAAAGTTCCATATCTCTCTGCGTGATCTTCTTTCCTGCTTTTCCAAGGATTCCCGCTGCCCAGCGCATAAGAGTTTTCTCATCCTGCCGCACAAATTCCCCGATGCTGCCACAGGCTTTTACCGCTTTGTACATACGGTTTCTCTTATCTACTTCAGATTCTGAAAAAATCAGATACAGATAATCCGGCAGTTCTTTCATATAATCTGCCAGTTCCTCACACTTGTTCTTGAAAAATCCGGTGTCCTCCAGAAGGATCACTCTGCGGTCTGCAAAAAAAGGCATAGTCTCGCAGAGGTCTATCAACTGTTTTATATCAATCCCCTTGCCTTCATAGTGATTGAAGTTCATAGTATCCCCATCCGGATTCA
>CAKSAW010000003.1 GCA_934437695.1 uncultured Blautia sp.
TGGCTTATATGCTGGATTCTGACTTTTATATGGTATTTACCAGTGTGCATGAGGTAATGATCCATAATGACAGATATGTAGAACCTGAAGATCTTCAATGTGTTTTAAGGGATACTGTTAGAGAGGCCACTCCCAAGGAAGACTATCTGACTTCAAGAATTTATCAGTATAACCGGGAAACTCATAAATTTACCTGCGTAACTGCGTTGGATGAAGAATAAAATAAATATGAGAGTACTCCGCAAAAGAGTACTCTCATGTAGAAATGTCTGAAATAGTTATCTGTGTAATTATCCAAGTAATGCAGAGTCATTACTGAACTCTTCACCGCTGGCGCGTTCAAACTGATCCAGAAGATCCTTAACGGTTAATTTTTTCTTATCTTCTCCCTGGATGTCAAGGATGATCTTGCCTTCCATCATCATGATCAGGCGGTTGCCATGTGCAATGGCGTCTTTCATATTGTGAGTGATCATCAGTGTTGTAAGATGATCACGGTTCACGATCATATCTGTAATCTCAAGAACTTTGGCAGCTGTTTTTGGGTCAAGAGCTGCAGTGTGCTCATCCAGAAGAAGAAGCTTTGGTTTCTGGAGAGTTGCCATTAGAAGAGTAAGAGCCTGTCTCTGCCCACCGGAGAGAAGTCCTACCTTGGAGGTAAGTCTGTCTTCAAGACCAAGACCAAGGATTTTCAGAAGCTCTTTATACTCTTCACGTTCTGCCTTAGTGATCCCTGCACGGAGAAGACGGGATTTTCCCCGGCGTTTTGCAAGTGCAAGATTCTCTTCAATACCCATGGTAGCCGCAGTTCCTGTCATCGGATCCTGAAATACACGGCCAAGATATGCTGCACGTTTATGTTCGGAAAGCTTTGTAACATCAATATTATCAATAAGGATCTGACCTTCATCAACAGGCCAGGTTCCTGCCACTGCATTTAACATAGTAGATTTTCCGGCACCGTTCCCGCCGATTACAGTTACGAAGTCGCCCTCGTTCAGCTTCAGGTTCAGACCGTTCAGGGCGCGCTTTTCGTTGATGGTTCCGGGATTAAAGGTTTTATAGATATTTTTCAGTTCAAGCATTTTTATTTACCTCCCCTTTTGGCTGGTTTATTGAAATATTTGCCCTTCCAGTATGGGAACGCCAGGAAGAGGGCAACTACGATAGCGGACAGCATTTTCAGCAGGTCAGTATCGATACCCATCCAGATAACAACCTGAAGTACCAGATAGTACAGGATGGAACCAAGGATAACAGCTGTCAGGCGAAGCGCAAAGTTTCGGAAAATACGTCCGAATATTGCTTCTCCGATAATAACTGCAGCAAGACCGATAACGATGGAACCACGACCCATGTTAACATCTGCAAATCCCTGATACTGAGCAAGAAGTGCACTGGAAAGTCCTACCAGACCGTTAGAGATCATAAGTCCGAGCACTTTGTTTCTGTCTGTATTGATACCCTGGGCTCTTGACATATTTGGATTACATCCTGTTGCACGAAGAGAACATCCAAGTTCTGTTCCAAAAAACCAGTACAGAATGGCAATAAGGAGAATGCACATAACTGCTACGATGAAAATAGTATTTTTTGAAAGGGATGTATTTTTAATATGACGCAGGGAAACCAGAAGATCATATTTATCAACATTGATCGCCTGATTTGCTTTTCCCATGATTTTTAAGTTTATGGAATACAGTGATAACTGAGTCAGGATTCCGGCAAGGATGGCAGGAATTCCCATAAATGTGTGAAAAATTCCGGTTACGAGACCAGCCAGCATTCCTGCAAGGGTAGCTGCCAGCATGGAAATCCATACGTTATGCCCGGAAAGCATCATCATAATACATACTGCACCACCTGTACACATAGTACCGTCAACTGTAAGGTCTGCGATATCCAGAATACGGAAAGTAAGATAAACACCGATTGCCATGATTCCCCAGATCAGACCCTGAGCCACTGCACCTGGAAGTGCAGATATTAATGTCATAATTTGCATTTGTAATTTCCTCCTGTTGAAACGCGAAAAGCGAGAGAGGTGTAAAAACCTTTCCCGCTGATCGCATATGAATTGAATTTTTTGTTCAGAATTATTCGGCAGCTTCTTCGATTGCTATATAGTCATCAGGAACAGTAACACCGAGCTCTTCACAGATATCTTTGTTATATTCTTTTGTGAAGTTTGGTGCATATTCAATTGGCATTGTGGAAATGTCTTCACCGTCTTTTAAGATCTTAACAGCCATTTTACCGGTTGTAACACCAAGATCATAGTAATCAATGGAAAGTGTCGCAACACCACATGATTCACAGATACCTTCTTCGCCTGCAATCACCGGAACTTTTGCCGGAAGACAGATGTTGTTGATGATTTCAGTATTGGAAGCAACGGTGTTGTCTGTTGGCGCATAGATCACATCACTTGCATCAGCGGCAGTTGTGACAACTGATGAAAGATCATTTGAATCTGAGAAAGCGTAATATTCACAGGTATATCCAAGTTTTTCCAGAGCAGCTTTTACTGTATCTACCTGATACTGAGAGTTTGCTTCTGCAGAGCAGTAGAGAAGTCCTACATTCTTTGCATCAGGGAAAAGTTCCTGAAGCATTGCTGCCTGTTCTTCAAGCGGAGCAAGGTCTGAAGTTCCGGAAATATTTCCTCCTACAGTTCCGTCAAAATCGTCAAGTCCAAGTGCAACACCATATTCAGTAACAGAAGTGCCAAGAATCGGAATATCACTTGTTCCGGCTGCTGCTGCCTGAAGTGCAGGGGTTGCGTTTGCAAGGATCAGGTCAACATTATTGGAAACAAAACTGTTAACAATTGTAGAACAGGTGTTGGAATCACCCTGTGCGTTCTGTTCGTCAAATGTAACCGCATCTTCGCCCAGTTCCTTAATAATCTCATCTTTGAATCCCTGTGTTGCGGCGTCAAGAGCTACGTGCTGTACAAGCTGGCAGATACCGATCGTATACTTTTCTCCGTCAGCAGCACTTGCTGTTACTGCGCAGGTTCCCATAGCCATGGCTGCTGCAAGAGTGATTGCTAATGCTTTTCTTTTCATAAATATATATCCTCCTGATAATAGTATTTAAATTAAGTCAGGCAAGTCCGATATATTAAAAAAAATAGGAAATAAGATTTGCCTGTATCAGGACAACTCAAGAACGTTGAACTGATAATAGTGTCAAGTTGTTTGACTATGACGTTTTAAAGTATAACGCTTTAATGCAAAAAAGTCAAGCGGCTTGCACAATTATATTTTATCTGCATATGGTATAAAAAGTGTATGAAGAAAGCAGTGTATTATTATGGCATATTCGATCATGCTGGATGCAGGACATGGGGGTCAGGATCCGGGGGCTGTATCTAAAGGGAGACAGGAAAAGAATGATAATCTTAAACTTACCCTTGCAGTAGGGGAGATTCTAAAAAAGAATGGGATTGATGTTACTTATACCCGTACAGGTGATATTTATCAGACGCCTTTTGAGAAGGCTCAGCTTGCAAATCAGGCAGGAGTGGATTACTTTATCTCATTTCATAGAAACAGCAGTCCAAAGGAAAATCAGTATAAAGGGGCAGAAGTTCTGATCTATGACAAGAGTGGGATTAAATATCAGATGGCAGAGAATATTCTGGGGGCACTGGGAGAAGTCGGATTTCGTGAGATTGGTGTAAAGGAGCGGCCAGGGCTTGTGGTGCTTCGTCGGACCAGAATGCCCGCTCTTCTGATAGAGACAGGATTTATTAATTCAGAAGAGGATAACAGGCTTTTTGATGAGAAATTTAAGGAGATCGCGCAGGGAATTGCAGATGCGATTCTTGGGACTCTGGATGAGGAAACAGTACAGGAACCACTTTATTACAGAGTGCAGACCGGTGCGTTCAAAAAAAGGGAAAATGCAGACCGTATGTTGTACGGATTGCTGGAAAAAGGCTATCCATCATATATTTTACATGACAATGGATTTTATAAGGTTCAGACAGGCGCGTATCAGCAGATTACCAATGCAATAAATATGGAGCAGAGATTAAGAGATGCAGGGTATAGCACGATTATCGTGACAAAATGATATATTATTGTTGTAAGTAAAATAGGTGCAAATAAAATAGACCAAAAACCTTTAAGAGTGTATAAAATATATGATACAATACTTTAACCGAATCAAGTAAGTTTCCCTGCTTCAATTGCCAAAAGTAATAAGCAGTGGGTAGGGACTTGCTTGTATCAGGAGGTAAAAAAGAGGAATGGAGTCAGTAAACGATGAATAATGCATATGAAAAATTTTTGGAAACAGCAGAAGAGTTTATTTTTGCTGAGAACAGACCGGAGAAATCTGATATTATTTTTATCCCCGGAAATGGTTATCCACAGATGGCGGAAAAAGCGGCTGAAATTTATAAAAAAGGAATGGCAGACTGGATCCTGCCCAGCGGGAGATACAGCGTAGTAAGCGGAAAGTTTTCAGGTGTTCTTGAAAAAGGTGATATATATGATAAGAAATATGTGACAGAGTGGGATTTCCTCAGAGATGTACTTGTTAAAAACGGAGTTCCGGAGGATAAAATCCTGGAAGAGAGTCATGCAACCTATACGTATGAAAATGCGATTTATTCCAGGCAGGTAACAGATCATGCAGGACTGAAAATAGAAAAGGCGATTTTGTGCTGTAAATCATATCATGCAAGAAGATGTCTGATGTATTATCAGCTTTTATATCCGGAAACAAAATTTTATGTAATACCTGTGAATGCGGATGGGATCACCAGAGAAAACTGGAGAGAGAATGAAGCAGGAATTGATGCAGTAACAGGAGAACTCTCCAGAATCGTGAAGCAGTTTTCACTAATGCTGGAGAGATAACTGTTACTTTTATTCCTCTGTTTCAGATTGTTTTTCGGGAAGCCAGATGTGGACAAGTTCAATCCTGTTTTTATCCAGACGGTCAACAACCAGCCGGATACCATTTGAGAGTGTAACGGACTGTCCGTCTTTTGGAAGGCAGTCAAGCTGTTCGATGATATATCCGCCAATAGAATCATAATCTTCAGATTCAAGATCAATATGCAGGGCGTCATTGATATCGTCAAGCTTGGCAGAGCCCTGTACCATATATTCTCTGCCTGCCTGGATTTCCTTAATGTCTTCGGCCTCATCTTCATCATATTCGTCGCGGATCTCACCTACGATTTCTTCAAGCAGATCTTCAAGTGTGACCAGACCGGCTGTGGCGCCATATTCATCAAGAACGATTGCGAGATTTACTGATGCCTTACGCATTTCGATCATCAGATCAGCTGTGGCTTTGTATTCATAAGTAAAGTATGGCTCGCGCAGGATGTTACGGATTGAAAAAGGTTTATCCTTAGGATATATAAGGAGATCCTTCATATTAATAATGCCGATCACATTGTCGGTATTATCCTCGTAAACAGGGAAACGGGTGTGCATATCTTCGCTGAAGATATCCATAAGCTCCTCATAGGAAAAATTAACATCTACAAAAGTCATATCAATTCTGGGGATCATAACATCTTTTGCAGTTGAATCTCCAAAATCAAATACATTGTAGATCATCTGTTTTTCTTCATTTTCAATGACACCGTCTTTCTCACCTACATTGACGAGTGTGCGCAATTCATGTTCTGTCATGGCATTTGCTTTTTCATCTGGGTCAACATGAAGAAGAATAAGCACACCTGCTGTTATTTTGTTTACGATAAAAACAGCAGGAGTAAGAATAACCATAAGTCCATATATTACTCTTGCATATGCAAGAGACAGTTTTTCAGCATGGAATGTTGCCAGGTTCTTTGGCGTGATCTCACCGAAAATAAGAATCAGCAGGGTCAGGATACCGGTTGCAATTCCGACATATGCATTTCCAAGAACTGTTATGGTGAGTGTGGTCATAAGGGAGGAAACGGACATATTTACAATGTTATTTCCAATTAATACGGTGCTGAGCATTTTGGGCGAATCGGAGATTACTTTTTCCAGGATAGCAGCTCTTTTATTTCCCTGTTCAGCAAGAGACTGTATTCGAATTTTGTTTACAGTTGTCATAGCGGTTTCGGCAGAAGAAAAAAATGATGAAAGTGCAATAAGTATCACGACTGCCGCCGCCTGAAAAACAATACTTGAATCCAATATATGTTCACTCCTTTTTGATTATTGTGATTAAATGTACTTTCTCACAGATATTTAAGCAAAATATACATGATTTTATATAAAAAATCAAGAAAAAGCTGGAAAGAAGAGAAAAGCGCAAAAAAAAATTAAAAGAGGGGTGTTGAAAAAGTAAGATTTGTGTTATAATTCACTCGATTAAAACAAAGAAAAATATTACAAAATATTTACAAAAGGGTAAAAGTTTGATAATATATAGTTATGTGATAGTGTTGTATCACATAAATGCGAGAGATGAATATAATAATGAGGTGCGATATGTCTAATAATATAAACAGAATGAGAAAAAATAAATCAAAAGGAAAGAGTATTTTTGTAGCAGCAGCTTTAACAGCAGTTCTGATCGCAGGAAATAATATGCCGGTTGTCACAGAGTCAGTCAGTGCAGCTGAGTCACGGGAAAATACAGCAGGGTCTTTAATCCCTGATAATATTACTATTGATCAGTCTGTGGAACTTGCAAATGTGGAACTTCCTGCAACGGAGTATGGAAGTTTTGAATGGGCTGATGGAAGTTTTGTTCCTACACAGAGGGTACAGAGCTGTGAAGTACTTCTTATACCGGCAAAGGGACAGGACTTAAGTAATGCAGATGGATGGGATCCGGAAGCGGGAGCAGTTATTGGCTATATTAATGTGATAGTTAACAGTATTGTGGATAGTGACAATGCAGGTGAAATTGAGGATACGGACCAAACAGAAGATGCAGAAATCTCAGTGACGCCGGTTTTATCAGAAAAACCTGCTGCAGATGATGTCGCTAATGAAGCAGAAAATGTGGCAAATGAGGAAAATCAATCAGATAAAGAGAATAAGGACAACAAGGCTGAAGAAGATAAAAAACATAACGATGATAAAAAAGATGAGAACAAAAATAAAGATGGTGAGGAAAACAATAAAGATTCAGAGGTCACCGGTAAGCTGGAACTTGTAGATGATGCAGTGCAGGATGAGGATGAGACGACAAAAGATGATGTGGAGGACAATATCTTTGACAATCCGGTTCTGCCTGATAACGAAGATGACCGTCCGACAGATGCTGAAGACTCCATGTCAGATGAGGAGAAGGAAAAGAGAGCCAGTGTCAATCATACCTGTAATGGTATTACGGTAAGTGGAGTCAATCTTCCCTGGTATGTACAGTTCAGAGTGTCAAGTGGCGACAGTTATCAGTTTACAAATGAATCAGATGCAATGATCTTTCAGTCCTATGAATTTGAACTCTGGAATCTGCAGAACAATACGGAGTATGAGATTCCGAGCGGTGATTATATCAGTGTTACTGTGCCTGTGAAATCAGGATATCAGTATACGATTGAACATCTTCTGGATAATGGAGCAACAGAAACAATCATTCCAAGCGTAGAGAATGATATTATGGTGTTTAGTACACATTCTTTTAGTCCGTTTGGAATTGCAGGAAGCAAGCAGCTTGTAGGTCCTGAAACAGGAAGTGATACTGATGATACTGATGCAGTGACCCCTGCAACAGGTTCTTCCAACACACAGACTTCCGATGCAGGAAACAGCAATACAGTATCTATGAACAATACTTCTGAAAACAGTGATAGCTCTTCATCTTCCGGGCAGGAGGATGCTTCTGCCCAAAAGGATGCTGCTAAAAATAATGATACAGTAAATACCGGAGATACAACACCGATCATGCCATTTGTGATTTTGGTTGTAGCTGCAGCCGTGATAATAGGTGCTGTCATATTTATAAAGAAGAAAAAGAAATAAAAGAATAACATTGAATCCCTTTCCATATAGTTTAAGAGGAGGGGAAAATATGAAAATCAGAGCAGTATTGAAATCATTATTGTTTGCATATGCATTAACAGGAGTAGCACTGTTACTTTTGGCTTTTGGTCTTTTTACCTTTAATCTTGGAGAAACTGCTGTAGATGTGGGAATCATCGTAATTTATATACTTGCATGTTTTATGGGAGGTTTTATGGCAGGCAGGATTATGCGAAAAGATAAATACCTTTGGGGCATTATAATCGGGCTCTCTTACTATGTGCTCCTGTTGACAGTTTCAGCTGTGGTAACAGGTCATTGGGATATGAGTATAGCTCATGCAGTTACAACATTTTTCATGTGTGCAGGCGGCGGAACACTGGGTGGAATGCTGTCGTAAAAAAAAGCTTTCAAAATTAAAAAATATATGATATACTATGCCAAGAATATAATTACATAAGGAGGATAGAGTTATGGAACATATCAAAACCCTGAATACAAAGAATTTACAGAACACTGTAAAAAAAGGTGGATGTGGCGAGTGCCAGACTTCCTGCCAGTCCGCATGTAAAACTTCCTGTACAGTAGGAAACCAGAGCTGCGAGCAGAAATAAGATCAGCTATGGAGAAAATGAGATAAGCAGCGGAGTCTTTGCTCCGCTGCTTATCTTACGCTTAGAAAGGATTTAAGTTAAAATGAGTCTGATTCACCGTTATAAAAGTAATGGTTTCAATATTGTGCTTGATATCAACAGTGGATGTATTCATCTGGTAGATGAAGTTACATATGAAGTGCTTCCGTATCTGGAAGAAGGTCTGAGTGCAGAAGCTATTGCTGAGAAACTTAAAAACAAATTTAAAAAAGAAGATATTGAGACATCTGTAAACGAATGTAATAAGCTGAAAGAAGATGGAATGCTTTTTACAAAAGATGTTTATGAAAATGCAATTGAAGAATTTGCAAACAACCGGCAGACCGTTGTAAAAGCATTGTGCCTGCACATTGCACATGACTGCAATCTGGCCTGCCGTTATTGTTTTGCCGAAGAGGGCGAATATCATGGAAGAAGAGCTCTGATGTCTTATGAAGTCGGCAAAAAAGCTCTTGATTTCCTGATTGCTAATTCCGGGTCAAGAAGAAATCTGGAAGTGGATTTCTTTGGAGGAGAGCCGCTGATGAACTGGCAGGTTGTAAAAGACCTGGTAAAATACGGCAGAGAACAGGAAAAACTTCATAATAAAAATTTCCGTTTTACACTTACAACAAATGGTGTTCTTCTGAATGACGAAGTAATGGAATTTTGTAACAAAGAGATGGCCAATGTAGTATTGAGCGTGGACGGACGTAAGGAAGTACATGACTACATGCGCCCGTTCAGAAAAGGTGCAGGAAGCTATGACCTGATCATGCCGAAATTTCAGAAATTTGCGGAATCCAGAAATCAGGACAAGTATTATGTGAGAGGTACCTTTACACATCATAATCTTGATTTTTCAAAGGATGTGCTTCATCTGGCAGATCTTGGTTTCAAACAGGTTTCCGTAGAGCCTGTAGTTGCAGCAGATACAGAGGAATATGCGATCCGTGAGGAGGATATCCCGCAGATCATGGAAGAGTACGACACTCTTGCAAAAGAAATGATCAAAAGAGAGAAAGAAGGAAAAGGATTTAACTTCTTCCACTTTATGATCGACCTTACAGGTGGTCCCTGTGTTTATAAAAGACTGTCCGGCTGTGGTTCAGGAACAGAATACCTGGCTGTAACTCCGTGGGGTGATCTTTATCCATGCCATCAGTTTGTTGGTGAAGAGCAGTATCTGATGGGAAACGTGGACGAAGGTATTACCAGACCGGAGATCCAGAAGGAATTTGGCGGATGTAATGTTTATACAAAAAAAGACTGTAAAGACTGTTTTGCACGTTTCTATTGCAGTGGTGGATGTGCGGCAAACGCATTCCATTTCCAGGGAGATATCAAAGGTAATTATGAAATCGGATGCGAACTCCAGAGAAAACGTGTGGAGTGCGCTATCATGATAAAAGCCGCACTGGCATGTGACTGAACAGCAGAAGAGTACATGACCGCGGACAAAAAATCAAGAAGGGAAAAGAACTATGAAAAAAAGTAAAGGAATCGTAGTGCTGCTTCTGACACTGATCCTGACTGTGTTCTTTTGCTTTACTGCAGCCGTAGGTATCGGTCCTACCGGAACCGGTGCAGCAAAACATATCAACACAGGTCTTGATCTTGCCGGTGGTGTCAGCATTACCTACCAGACCAAGGAAAGCAATCCTACCAGTGAAGCAATGTCAGATACTATCTATAAGCTTCAGAAGCGTGTAGAACAGTACAGTACAGAAGCGCAGGTATATCAGGAAGGATCAGACCGTATTACAGTTGAGATTCCTGGTGTAACAGATGCAGATACTATTCTGAACGATCTTGGAAAACCGGGTTCTCTGTATTTTATCACAAAAGAAGATGCTGATGGAAATCAGAACTTTACTACAGGACAGGACGGATATGTTCTTTCCAGAACTATTGATGAGATCAAGGAATCCGGCAGTGTTGTCCTGGAAGGTTCAGATGTAGCTGATGCCCAGGGTGGTGCGATCCAGAATCAGAACACAAGTGCAAAGGAATATGTTGTAAGTCTTACACTTACTTCTGATGGAGAAAACAGTGGTAAGGCGAAATTTGCAGAAGCTACAAAGAATAATGTAGGCAAACAGATTGCAATTGTTTATGATAACAAAGTCATCAGTGCTCCAAATGTAAATGAAGAGATTTCCGGTGGAAAAGCACAGATCAGCGGTATGTCAGATCTGGAAGAGGCACAGAACCTTGCTTCTTATATCCGTATCGGTTCCCTGGGCTTGGAACTTGAAGAACTTCGTTCCAGTGTTGTAGCAGCACAGCTTGGAGAGGAAGCAATCTCTACCAGTGTTCTTGCAGGTGCCATTGGTCTGATCATTGTTATTATATTTATGATCATTGCATATCGCGTGCCGGGTGTAGTTGCTGGTATTGCACTGATCCTTTATACATCATTGATGCTGATCACACTGAATGCTTTTGATATTACTCTTACACTGCCGGGTATTGCAGGTATTATTCTTGGCATTGGTATGGCAGTAGATGCCAATGTTATTATTTATGCACGTATCCGGGAAGAGATCGGTGCAGGAATGTCTGTAAGAAATTCCATTAAGTCCGGTTTTAGCAAAGCTTTTTCAGCAATTTTTGACGGTAACATCACAACTCTGATCGCATCCTTTGTGCTGATGTGGCTTGGATCCGGTACAGTTAAGGGATTTGCGTATACACTTGCCCTTGGTATTGTTATTTCCATGTTTACAGCACTGGTTGTATCCAGATTTGTTGTAAATGCACTTTATGCAGTTGGTGTACGTGATCCGAAGTTCTATGGTTCTGCAAAGGAACGTAAAGCAATAGATTTCCTTGGAAAGAAAAAAGTATTCTTTATTATTTCCATTATCCTGATCCTCAGTGGTCCGGTGACAATGTTTATTAATTCAAATGCAGGAAATAAAGCTTTAAATTACAGCCTTGAGTTCTCTGGCGGTACATCTACAACAGTTACATTTAATGAAGATATGGATATTAAGACAATTGATTCTGAAGTAACACCTGTTGTTGAGGATGTGACCGGAGACAAGAATGTTCAGCCTACAAAGGTTGTGGGAACAAATCAGGTTGTGATCAAAACACGTTCTCTGGAACAGAGCGAACGAGAAGCTCTGAAAGATGCACTGGTTGAGAAATTTGGTGTAGATGAGAATACGATTTCCACAGAAAGTATTTCTTCCACTGTAAGTAAGGAAATGCGTCAGGATGCCATCGTGGCAGTGATTGTAGCTACAATCTGTATGCTCCTTTATATCTGGTTCAGATTTAAAGACATCCGATTTGCAAGCAGTGCTGTACTTGCACTTCTTCATGACGTTCTGGTTGTACTTGCATTCTATGCCATTGCCAGAGTATCTGTTGGTAATACATTTATTGCCTGTATGCTTACAATCGTTGGTTACTCTATCAATGCTACGATCGTTATCTTTGACCGTATCCGTGAGAACCTTCACAGTGGTTCCAGAGAGAAGCTGGCAGAGATTGTAAATACAAGTATCACTCAGACTCTTACAAGAAGTATTTATACTTCTTTCACAACTTTTGTTATGGTAGCTGTTCTTTACATCATGGGTGTTTCTTCTATCCGTGAGTTTGCAGCGCCTCTGATGGTTGGTGTTCTTGTTGGTGCATATTCATCTGTATGTATTACAGGTGCACTGTGGTATGTGATGAAAAAGAAATTTGCAGGAAAAGGACAGCCGGCAATTGCCACAGCTTCTGCTTCTGCAAAATCTTCTTCAAAACCTAAAAAAGCACGTGATGTATCCCAGAAAGATCCGACTCAGCCAAAGAAAAAAAACAGAAAAAGAGTAGCTGAACGTCTGGCAGCAGAAGAAGCAGCTAAGAAACAGCAGAATGAGGATGCTGAATAAAAACAGCTCTTGTCTGAAAAATGATCAGACAGATATTATCCCGGGGTATAAAAGCTCCGGGATATTTTAGTGAGGAGAAAGATGGGTAATACATATGGAAAAATGGGTGGTGGCTGCGAAAAAAGCAGATTTTAATCAGATTGGCCGACAGTTTCATATTGATCCGGTAATCGCAAGACTGATCAGAAACAGAGATGTGATCGAAGAGGAGAAAATAAGAGAGTATCTTCTGGGAACAGTAGAGGAACTTCCTTCTCCCTGGCTGATGAAGGACATGGAGAAAGCGACAGATCTTCTGGAGAAAAAAATACAGCAGCATGCAAAAATCCGAATTATCGGAGATTATGATATTGACGGTGTAACTTCTACGTATATTCTGCTTAAAGGGCTGAAAAGGATAGGAGCAGATGTGGATACCTATATTCCGGACAGAGTTTCAGATGGTTATGGAATCCATGGACATCTTATAGATAAGGCTGAAGCAGATGGTATTGATACTATAGTAACCTGTGATAATGGAATATCAGCAGCAGCAGAAATCCAGACAGCAAAAAATAAAGGGATAACTGTGATCATTACAGATCATCATGAAGTTCCTTACAGAGAGGAAAATGGGGAACGTCAGATGGTACTTCCGCCGGCAGATGCGATTTTGAACCCAAAACAGTATGACTGTCCATATCCAAATAAAAATCTGTGTGGTGCAGTAGTTGCCTTTAAGTATATCACTGCACTTTATGAGAGATTTGGTGTGTCTGGAAAAGAACTGGAGGATTACTATGAACTGGCTGCTATTGCAACAGTGGGAGATGTTATGGATCTTCAGGGAGAGAACAGAATCCTGGTAAAAGAAGGTCTGCGCCGTCTCAAAAATACGCAAAATATGGGATTGCAGGAGTTAATCCGTGCAAATGGACTGGAAGATGGAAAAATAACAGCCTACCATATTGGATTTGTGCTGGGACCGTGCATTAATGCCAGCGGAAGGCTGGATACAGCTGCGCGTTCTCTCGCACTGCTGAATGCGCAGACAAAGGATGAGGCAGCCAGGCTTGCCGGAGATCTTACAGCTCTGAACCAGAGCAGAAAGGCTCTCACGGAGAAGGGGAAAGAGGAGGCAATCCAGATCATAGAGACAACAGAATTGAAAAATGACAGGGTACTTGTTGTTTATCTTCCGGATTGCCATGAAAGTCTGGCAGGTATCATAGCCGGACGGCTCAGGGAGAAATACCATAAACCTGCTTTTGTGCTGACTAAAGGTGAAAAGAGTGCGAAAGGCAGTGGAAGATCTATAGAAAGCTATTCTATGTATGAGGAACTGGTTAAATGTGCTGATCTGATGATACAGTTTGGAGGGCATCCGATGGCAGCGGGACTTTCTATAGAAGAAAAAAATATAGAAAAGTTCCGAAAACAGTTAAATGTAAACTGCACGCTGACAGAAGAGGAACTGCGGCCAAAGATTGTGATCGATGTGCCAATGCCGGTTTCTTATATTACCAGGAAACTTATAGAGCAGATATCCTTGCTTGAACCATTTGGAAAGGGAAATACAAAACCAATCTTTGCCCAGAAGGGCCTGAAAGTACTTGACAGCTGCATTATCGGAAAAAATAAAAATGTAGTGAAATTAAAATTTCTTGATCCTCAGGGGACCGCTATAGAAGGAATTTATTTTGGTGAAGCAGAAGATTTTATAAATTTTATCAGAGAAAAAGATACGGTTTCTGTTACCTATTATCCTGAGATCAACAGATTCAGAGGGCGTGAGAGCCTTCAGATCATCATTCAGAATTATTGCTAAGGATTGATTCTGGTATAAAAAGGTGATATACTATAAAATATTTATGAATTAACAGACTATTTAGTAAAATAAAAAAGTCTCTTCTGACTGCGCAGAATAATGGAGAGAGTCAGGGATTGTTAAAATACACCTAAGGAGAAGTAAAATGAAGAAAATTGAAGATTATGTATTAAGCATACCGGATTTTCCGGAACCGGGAATTATTTTCAGAGATATCACAAGTGTTCTGCAGGATGCAGATGGTCTGCAACTGGCCATTGACTCTATGCAGGAATGCCTTAAGGATTTAGATGTGGATGTTATTGCAGGCACAGAGTCCAGAGGCTTTATTTTTGGTGTGCCGATCGCATACAATCTTCATAAACCATTTGTACCGATCCGCAAGAAAGGTAAACTTCCGAGAGAAACGGTATCTGCAAGCTATGATCTGGAATATGGCAGTGCAGAGATCGAGATGCACAAAGATTCTGTTAAACCTGGTCAGAAGGTAGCCATCATTGATGATCTGATCGCAACCGGAGGCACGATCGAAGCTGCCATCAAGCTTGTGGAAGAACTTGGCGGTGAAGTAGTCAAGGTTGTATTTCTTATGGAGCTGGCAGGCTTAAAGGGACGTGAAAGACTGAAAGGATATGATGTAGCATCCGTAATTTGTTATGATGGTAAATAAGCACAGCTGATTGTGCAGGACAGGCAGGTGGGAGCATATGGCAGAGATAACGAAAAGTACAGAAGCAAAAAAAGACGAAATGCTGGTTGAAAAGGAGAAGCTGGAATCAGTAAAACGGGCAGATGCAGCAGTAAAGACCATGCACGATTTCACAAGTCCGGAGGTACTTTATAAGGAACTGATCAACAGTGTTCTGAAGTATCATCCTTCAACAGATATTTCCATGATAGAGAAGGCGTACAGGGTTGCAAGTGAAGCTCATGAAGGACAGAAGAGAAAGTCCGGAGAGCCCTATATCATTCATCCCTTATGTGTTGCTATCATTCTGGCAGATCTGGAGCTTGATAAGGAAACGATTGTGGCAGGTCTTCTTCATGATGCAGTTGAGGATACCTGGATGACCTATGAGGAAGTAGAAAAGGAATTTGGCTCAGAGGTTGCGCTTCTTGTAGATGGCGTTACCAAGCTGGGACAGCTGTCTTATTCTGCAGACAAAGTAGAAGTTCAGGCGGAGAATCTCAGGAAAATGTTTCTTGCCATGGCTAAGGATATCAGAGTTATTCTGATCAAGCTTGCAGACCGTCTTCATAATATGCGTACTCTGCAGTATATGCGCCCTGAAAAACAGCAGGAAAAAGCCAGAGAGACCATGGATATCTATGCTCCTATTGCCATGCGTCTCGGTATTTCCAAAATAAAAGTAGAACTGGATGATCTGTCTTTAAAATATCTGAAGCCGGATGTCTATTATGATCTGGTAGAGAAAGTTGCCCTGCGTAAAAGTGAGAGAGAACAGTTTGTTGGTGCGATTGTAAAAGAAGTCAAAAAACATATGGATGATGCCGGCATTAAGGCGCAGGTAGATGGTCGTGTAAAACACTTTTTCAGTATTTACAAGAAAATGGTCAATCAGGATAAGACTATTGATCAGATTTATGACTTATTTGCCGTTCGTATTCTTGTAGATACGGTGAAGGACTGTTATGCTGCTCTTGGTGTGATCCATGAAATGTATAAACCGATTCCCGGAAGATTTAAAGATTATATTGCCATGCCGAAACCGAACATGTATCAGTCACTTCATACAACACTGATCGGACCGAACGGACAGCCCTTTGAGATTCAGATACGTACGTATGATATGCACAGAACTGCCGAGTATGGTATTGCGGCTCACTGGAAATATAAGGAATCTTCTGATGGAAAGGTTCCTGTAGGCAAAAGCGAGGAAGAAAAGCTTAACTGGCTGCGCCAGATTCTGGAATGGCAGAGAGACATGTCTGATAACAGGGAATTTATGAGTCTTCTGAAGAATGATCTGGATCTTTTTGCAGACAGTGTCTACTGTTTTACTCCTCAGGGAGATGTCAAAACACTTCCAAGTGGTTCTACACCTGTAGACTTTGCTTATAGTGTTCACAGCGCAGTCGGAAACAAAATGGTAGGTGCCAGAGTGAATGGTAAGCTGGTTCCTATTGAATATGAAATCAAGAATGGTGACCGTATTGAGATTATCACTTCTCAGAATTCTCAGGGACCAAGCCGTGACTGGCTGAAGCTTGTCAAGAGTACTCAGGCAAAGAATAAGATCAACCAGTGGTTTAAGAAGGAATTAAAAGAAGATAATATCCTTAAAGGCAAAGAAATGCTTGCACAATATGCACGTGCAAAGGGATTTAAGATCGTAAATTACACAAAGCCTCAGTATCTGGAAGCAGTTTTGCGTAAATACGGTTTCCGTGACTGGGATTCTGTGCTTGCCGCAATTGGTCATGGAGGACTGAAGGAAGGTCAGGTTTTCAATAAGCTTGTAGAAGCTTATGATAAAGAAAATAAGAAGGCCATGACAGATGAACAGGTCCTTGAAGCAGCATCTGAGACCCAGGAGAAGCTTCATATTGCCAAAAGCAAGAGCGGCATTGTAGTGAAGGGAATCCATGACGTAGCTGTCCGTTTTTCAAAATGCTGTAATCCTATCCCAGGTGATGAGATTGTTGGCTTTGTTACAAGAGGCAGGGGAATCACAATCCATCGTACAGACTGCGTTAATGTGCTGAATATGTCTGAGACAGACAGAACCCGTCTGATTGAGGCAGAATGGCAGCAGCCTGATACTAAGGAAAAAGAGAAATACATGGCTGAGATTCAGGTATATGCAAACAACCGTACAGGACTTCTTGTTGATCTTTCCAAGATATTTACAGAGCGTAAGATTGACCTCAGAAGTATTAACAGCCGCACAAATAAGCAGGAGAAAGCAACTATTTCCATGAGTTTTGAGATTGGAAGCAAAGAGGAACTGCGCTCCCTGATCGAGAAGATCCGTCAGGTAGAGAGCATTATTGACGTAGAGAGAACTACCGGCTGATCGCAGAGAAACCTGTCAGGAATATAGTTTATGGAACAGCTGTAGATAGGCGGAAAGGAATAACATGAAGAATTTAGAATTACAGAAAAGTATATTGGGACCTGTATATACGAATTGCTATTTCCTTAAGAATAAAGAAACAGGAGAACTGATCATTATTGATCCGGCAGATTGTCCGGAGAAGATTGAACTGAAAGTTTCTCAGATGAATGGAAAGCCGGTGGCTATCCTTCTTACCCATGGACATTTTGACCATATTCTGGCTGCACAGGCAGTAAAGGACAAATATAATATTCCGATTTATGCCTGTCGTCAGGAGGCAGAGATGCTCAGAGAGCCGGCAATGAATATGACAGTGCATTACGGCCATGGATGTTCTATTGTACCGGATGTGTTTCTGGAGGACCTGGATGTTGTCAGACTGGCAGGCTTTTCTGTTCAGATGATCCATACACCGGGACATACAAAGGGAAGCTGCTGTTATTATCTGAAAGATGAGGAAGTATTGTTCAGTGGTGATACAGTGTTCTACGGTTCAGTGGGAAGAACAGATTTTCCGGGAGGAAGCACAGCAGAGATTGTGAGAAGTCTGCATAAACTGGTGGATTCACTTCCTGAAGAAACAGAAGTTTTTCCGGGACATGATACATCTACTACCATTGGTTATGAAAAGAGGTATAATCCATTTGTATAAAATAGGCATTCTGTTTGAGAACAGAGAATTTGAACATGATGTTTATGAACTGATCAAAGCGTTTTATCCCGAAGCGGAGATACATACTCTTTATGAAAATGAAGAAGCAGAGTATGACCTCCGCTTCGGTGTGGAACGGGATAATGAGAATTACATCATAAAATATGAGAGGGCAGAGAATCTGCCAAAACAGGAAACAGAGAAAAAAGGTGTGGTTTCCGCAGAAGTGATCTTAGAAGAGAAAACAGATTGCGGAATAAAAGATCCTCATGCACTGAGAAAAGAGAACAAGGATTCTATCAAATATGCTTTGTATCAGCTTCTGGTAAAATTGACGGGGAGAACTCTCCCATGGGGAAATCTCACAGGAATCCGTCCTGCCAAGCTGGCAATGGGTATGATTGAATCAGGAATGAAGAATACAGAAGCAGCTCAGGAGATGAGGGATAAATATCTGGTAAGTCCGTCAAAAACAGCACTTGCGATCACCATTGCGAACAGAGAGAGGGAAATACTGAAAGATATTGACTATGAAAATGGTTACAGTCTTTATATCGGAATTCCTTTCTGTCCGAGTATCTGTCTGTATTGTTCTTTTAGCTCTTATCCACTGAAGGTGTGGGAAAAAAGAACCGATGAATATGTGGAGGCGCTCTGCAAAGAAGTAAAAGAAACTGCTCTTATAATGAAAGGCAGAAAGCTGGATACTATTTATATTGGCGGAGGTACTCCAACCACACTGCTTCCGCACCAGATCCGTAAACTTCTGGATACAGTGGGAGAAGCATTTGGCTATGAAGGTCTTGCTGAATTTACTGTAGAAGCAGGAAGACCTGACAGTATCACACGTGAAAAACTTCAGGCGATCCGGGAGTATCCGGTTACCAGGATCTCTGTAAACCCACAGACTATGAACCAGGAAACCCTGGATATTATTGGTCGCAGGCATACCGTTGATCAGACAAGGGAAGCATTTTATCTGGCCAGAGAACTGGGATACGATAATATCAACATGGATCTGATCGTTGGTCTTCCGGGAGAAGATATTCACATGGTAGAGCGTACTCTTGAGCAGGTCCGTGAATTGGCTCCCGACAGTATTACCGTACATTCACTGGCAGTCAAACGTGCAGCAAGGCTGAATATTTTTAAAGAGAAATATCAGGAAATGTCTTTTGAAAATAATCAGGAGATCATGGATCTGACTATGAAAGCTGCATATGAGATGGGAATGGGTCCTTATTATCTGTACAGACAGAAGAATATGAAGGGAAATTTTGAAAATGTTGGCTATGCAAAGGTTGACAAAGCCGGAATTTACAATATACTGATTATGGAGGAAAAACAGCCGATCATCGCACTGGGTGCAGGCGGTTCTTCCAAACTGGTATTTGACCATGGAAAGAGAATTGAACGTGTGGAGAATGTAAAGGATGTTTCTAATTATATTTCCCGCATTGATGAGATGATCGAGAGAAAAAGGACAGCAATAGCTACCTGGCTGTAAGGATGTGGAGGTAACATTTTGAACACAGTACAAAAGACAGCAGCTGGTTCACAGCAGAGGATTCTGGAGTTTGACCTTGCTTCTGAACTGCATCATGGGATGCTTGTAAGCAACCTGGCATATGCAGTTGCCGAGGAGATGGGTCTGTCCCATGAACAGTGTTATGAGCTTGCGATTGCGGGAATGCTCCATGATATAGGAAAGCTGAAGCTGACAAGTTATATTAACGGGCAGGAACAGGATCCTCTGGTGATCGAGGAACTGAAATATGTCCGTATGCATTCTACATTGGGATATGAGGAGCTGAAAGGACAGGGATATTCAGATTTTGTATTGGAGAGTATCCTGTACCATCATGAAAATTATGATGGCAGCGGATATCCGTCCAATAAAGCAGGGGAAGATATTCCCATAGGTGCCCGGATTCTCAGAGTCTGTGATGTATATGCAGCATTGATCTCGGACAGACCGTACAGAAAGGGATTTGATATTTCTACGGTTATGGAACTGATGATCGATGAAGTGAAGAATTTTGATATGCAGGTTTTTCTTGCATTTCAGAGAGTGGTTCATAATGGAGAGGGACAGAAAAAATTCCGTTTTCATTAATAAAAAAAGGACTGATATACCATAAAAGAGGAGGACGACATGGCATTAAAGAAGAAACCGGTAACCGGTATGAAAGATATTTTACCAAAAGAGATGGAAATCCGCAATTATGTGATGAACATGATCCGTGAGACTTATGGAACATTTGGTTTTTCATCTATAGAGACACCGTGTGTGGAGCATATTGAGAATCTTTCCAGCAAACAGGGTGGAGAGAATGAAAAACTGATCTTTAAGATCCTGAAACGTGGGGAGAAGCTGAAGCTTGCTGAAGCGCAGACAGAGGGTGATCTGGTTGATTCCGGACTTCGTTATGATCTGACTGTACCGCTTTCCAGATACTATTCCAACAATGCAAATGAGCTTCCTGCTCCATTTAAGGCACTTCAGATGGGAAATGTATGGAGAGCAGACAGACCACAGAGAGGACGCTTCCGTCAGTTTATGCAGTGTGATATTGATATACTTGGTGAGTCTACCTATCTGGCAGAGATTGAGCTGGTCCTGGCTACAACAACACTGCTTGGTAAACTGGACTTCCATAATTTTACTATCCGCATTAATGACAGAAAAATCTTAAAAGCAATGGCTCAGTACAGTGGATTCCCTCAGGAAAGTTTTGATACTGTGTTTATTATTCTGGACAAGATGGATAAGATTGGTCTGGAAGGCGTGGCAGAGGAACTGGAGAAAGAAGGATTTGCAAAAGAAAGTATTGATACTTATCTTGGACTCTTTAAAGAGATCACTTCAGATATCGAAGGTGTCCGTTATTGTAAAGAAAAGTTAAAAGATGTTCTGGATCCGAAGGTTGCAGAAGATCTGGAGACGATCATTTCTACAGTAGATTCCGTTAAGACAGCTGACTTTAAAATGTCCTTTGACCCGACTCTGGTACGCGGAATGTCCTATTATACAGGTCCTATCTTTGAGATCTCCATGGATGAGTTTGGCGGCAGCGTAGGCGGTGGCGGACGTTATGACGAGATGATCGGTAAATTTACCGGAAATAATACATCAGCATGTGGTTTTTCCATTGGATTCGAGAGAATCGTAATGCTTCTCCTTGAGAGAAATTACGAGATTCCTACCAAGAATGGAAAGAAAGCATATCTTATTGAGAAGAATATGCCTGCTGAGAAAATGCTGACAATTCTGAAACAGGCTCAGGAAGAACGTAATGCAGGAACACAGATCAATATTTCCATTATGAAGAAAAACAAGAAATTCCAGAAAGATCAGATGACTGCAGAAGGTTATACAGAGTTTGTTGAATTCTTTAAAGACAGAATGTAAAGCTGTTAAATTTTATAATTAATATAGAAAAGCATGAAAAGAGGAAAAAAACATGGCTGAAAGTATGCAGGGACTGCACAGAACATGCCGATGTGCAGAAGTAACAAAAGAAATGATCGGTAAAGAAGTTGTTCTTATGGGCTGGGTTCAGAAAGCCCGTGATAAAGGTGGAATCATCTTCGTGGATTTAAGAGACCGTTCCGGTATCATGCAGCTGATCTTTGAGAACGGCAGCATTGATGAAGAAGGCTTTGTAAAGGCCGGTAAACTCAGAAGTGAATTTGTGATCGCAGTTACAGGTGTTGTAGAAGAAAGAGGCGGTGCTGTTAATAAGAATCTTGCAACAGGTGAGATCGAACTTCGCGTAAAATCTCTCCGTGTTCTGTCTGAGGCAGATGTACCTCCTTTCCCAATCGAAGAGAACAGCAAGACAAAAGATGAGATTCGTCTGAAATATCGTTATCTTGACTTGAGAAGACCTGACCTTCAGAAGAACATTATGCTTAAGAGCAAAGTTATGATGCTCACAAGACAGTTCTTTGCAAAGGAAGGATTCCTTGAAATCGAAACACCAATGCTCGGTAAGAGTACACCTGAGGGTGCGAGAGATTATCTGGTACCGTCCCGTGTGCATCCAGGACATTTTTATGGTCTGCCACAGTCTCCTCAGCTGTACAAGCAGCTTCTGATGTGCTCTGGTTATGACCGCTATATTCAGATTGCAAGATGTTTCCGTGATGAAGACCTTCGTGCTGACAGACAGCCTGAATTTACACAGATCGATATGGAGCTTTCTTTCGTAGACGTTGATGATGTTATTGACGTAAATGAGAGATATCTTGCATATGTGTTCAAAGAAGTTCTTGGCATTGATGTAAAACTGCCTATCCAGCGCATTACATGGCAGGAGGCTATGGACAGATTTGGCTCTGATAAACCAGATATGCGTTTTGGTATGGAGCTTCATGATGTCAGTGACATAGTTAAGGATTGTGGCTTCAGTGTGTTTACTTCTGCTCTGGAAAACGGCGGCAGCGTTCGTGGTATTAACGCAGAAGGACAGGGTGCTATGCCACGTAAGAAAATTGACAAGCTGGTTGAGTTTGCAAAAGGTTACGGCGCAAAAGGTCTTGCATACATTGCAATCGCTGAAGATGGAACAAGAAAATCTTCTTTTGCCAAATTTATGACAGAGGAAGAGATGGATGCTCTTGTAGCTGCTATGGATGGTAAGGCAGGAGATCTGCTTCTGTTTGCAGCAGACAAGAAGAAACTGGTTTATGATGTACTTGGTGCGCTTCGTCTGGAACTTGCAAAACAGATGGATCTGCTTGACAAGAACGAATATCGTTTTGTATGGGTAACAGAGTTCCCGCTTCTTGAGTGGAGTGAAGAAGAGAATCGTTTCACAGCAATGCATCATCCATTTACAATGCTTATGGAAGAAGACCTTCCGCTTCTGGATACAGATCCTGGAAAAGTTCGTGCAAAAGCATATGATATCGTATTAAACGGTAATGAGATCGGTGGAGGAAGTGTCAGAATCCATCAGGATGATATTCAGGAGAGAATGTTTGAAGCACTTGGATTTACAAAAGAAGCTGCCCATGAGCAGTTTGGATTCCTGCTGGATGCGTTCAAATATGGAGTTCCGCCTCACGCAGGACTTGCGTATGGACTTGACCGTCTGGTAATGCTTATGGCTAAGGTTGACAGTATCCGTGATGTGATCGCATTCCCGAAGGTTAAAGATGCTTCCTGCTTAATGACTCAGTCTCCAAGCCGTGTAAGCGAGGATCAGTTGAAAGAACTGGAATTGGAAGTCAGACCTGAAGAAATAACAGAATAAGAAACAGAAAAAAATAGAATAAAAAACAGAATAGATTGATTTTTTAACGCAGGCAGTAGAGATTTAATCTCTCTGCCTGCGAATTTATTTATGGAATTACCTGCTGTTGTCTGAGCCATTGGACAGATTTTCATTCTGAGATTCGGATTCATTCAGGGGAGAATCTGTCAGAGTACCGAAAATTGCATCTCCGAGAGTATTTCCCTCATCTTGAAGTTTCCAGGCAACTCCATCATTGATAAAGACGAAATTAACGTCATTAACAGTGGTGGCAGTATTATCACTGATACAGTCAAGAAGTATTTCCAGAGACTTTTCACAGCGTTTCTGAGATCCGTCTATAACTGCATCTGCAGAAGTAAGGTACTTGTCAAATCTGGATTGGTATTCAGATAAAATGGAATCACTGTCAAAGGTAGTGATCTCAGTTGTGACAGTTGCGTTATATCCGTTCTCGCTGCTGGATTTGATAACATATTTAAAGTTTTTATGAATCTGTTCTGCCAGTGCTATTGCAATAGAATTTCTGGAAGAGTCAGATGTATTCATAATATTTACTACACCCAGATAAGAACTCATATCTTTAAGATCAAGTTTTTCCAGAGTATCAAGATAGACAGCCAGGGTATCCTCAGGTGAAAGGATGTCCGGATTAGCCAGATTGGCTATAAGACCGCCGACAAGATCATCTTCCAGGGAATCTGTACGCTGGATCTCCCAATTTCTCTTATTGTCATTACCTGTATTGATAAGTTGTATACAACAGTCTGTCTCAGCTGCATCATATTCGTTGGTGTTCAGAAGATGATTCAGGATCAGATAATGAGCTTCAAGGGATTTGGAAGAATCTTTCATACTTCCTGTCTGTGCCTGAGCTGCTTCTGTGATCTTCGTCCTAAGAAGTTCTGATTTAAAGTCTCTGGCAAGAACTTTGGAATCGAGTGTTGTCAGCTTAACAGAAACAGTGGCAGAATTATTTGCTGTGTCGACGCTGATATCCGAAATTTTGTAATTAAATTTTCGGAAAAAGAGAGAAAACGTTTCATTGATCTCATCAGATAAATCAGTATTCTCCGTAGCATCGGGAAACAGTACTTTGTATGGTATGTATTTTTGTGTAGTCTCTGAATCAAGGCTTTTTAATTGGTCCAGTTCATTTCTGACTACATTTTTGACATCTGACTCATTTTTGTGTGAACAGCCACTGCCTACAGATACAGCGAACAGAACAAACAAAACAGAGAACAGAGGAATCAGACGTTTGCTTATATTCATACGTGTTCTTTCCTTTCACAGTACTTTCTGTATGACTATCCAGTATTCCGCAGGACAGTGAACAGTCATCTTTCTGCTTATTTTAGCAGATTTTGCTGTGACTGTCAAAAAAACCAAAAAGGTGAACGAAATTCATAAAAAAAACGTGAAAAATTTGTGAAAAATGTCACCATTTAGTTGCAAACCTTTTATTTTAAAGAAGAATCTGATATGATAGGAAAGTGAATGATTACGGTAAAAAAAATCAGTAGTGTATAATAGATGTCAGCAGTAATAAAGGCGATAAAATTAAGGAGGCAACTATGAAGAAACGTATTATTATCGTTTTGGGGATCCTGATCGCAGCAGGTGGTATCGGAACTGGTGTCTGGTATCACTTTTATGGAAGTGGTCAGGGTGGAACCGGGGATACAGTAGTATATGTATCGAAGGTCAGTGTGATCAGTGGAGCGGAAACAGCTGCAGTTAACAGGTTTGCAGGTGTGGTTGAACCACAGAAAACTGTAAACGTAAAGATAGAAAGTGGACGTAAGGTAAAGGAAGTAGAAGTAAAGACCGGTGAGGAAGTAAAAGCCGGACAGCTGCTTTTTGAGTATGATCTCAGCAGCATCGAGGATGACCTGAAACAGGCACAACTTGATCTGGACAGACTGAAAAATGAACAAATCAGCCTGACAGAGCAGATTTCTACACTTGAGGCCGAAAAGAAAAAAGCAAAAGCAGATGATCAGCTTTCTTATACTATTGAAATTGAGACGAATAAGATGAATCTTAAGAAAAATGAATATAGTCAGAAGAGCAAGCAGGCAGAGATCGATAAGCTGCAGAGCGCTACCCAGAATACAGAAGTGCGGAGTGAGATCGATGGTGTGATCCAGAAAATCGATACATCAAAAATGACAAGTGATGATGGAGATTCTGTGGATGACAGCAGCGCAATGGACAGTATGTCGTCAAATGACAGCAGTTCAGACAGTTCTGCTTTTATTACAATCCTCAGCACAGGTGCCTACAGAGTAAAAGGAAAGGTCAATGAGCAGAACAGGGATTCCATCATACCTGGAGAGGCAGTGATCATTCGTTCCAGAGTTGACAGCAGTAAAACCTGGAAAGGAACCATGGGATCTATTGATGTGAATAACGGAACCTCAGATGATAACAGCAGTGATATGTATTTTGGCATGTCAAGTACAAGCTCTGATGATCAGACAACATCTACTTCCTATCCTTTTTATGTGGAATTAGATTCCTCAGAGGATCTGATGCTTGGACAGCATGTGTATATAGAACGCGATATCGGACAGGATGAACAGAAAAGCGGATTATGGATCAGCGATTATTATATTCTGGATACAGACACCAATGAACCGTATGTATGGGCAGCCAATGATAAAAACAGACTGGAAAAGAGATATGTAACTCTTGGAAAACATGATGATGGACTGGGAGAATATGAGATTGTTGATGGTCTTACAAAGAAGGATGCGATTGCATTCCCAACAGATTCTCTGGAAGAGGGTGAGAAGACCGAAGTTGGAGATCTGGCTCAGACAATGAGCGGAGGTGCAGACGGTATTACGGATATGGATGCTGACTACGGAGATTATGATGATGCACAGACAGATTCTGCGGATATGGACGCTTATACTGATGATTATTCAGAACCGGATATTGATGAAAGCTATGAAGACACAGAAGATGATGGTTCAGATGATACAATTGATCCCAATGAAGAGCTTGTACCGATCGATGAAGCACCGGGAATGAGTGCAGGTGAAGATGTGGAGGGAATCGAATGATACTGGAATTAAAGGGCATTTATAAAGAATATCAGCAGGGTAAAATGAAAGTTCCGGTATTAAAAGATGTTAATTTCTCTATGGAAGAGGGAGAATATGTAGCGATCATGGGACCCTCAGGTTCAGGAAAAACCACATTGATGAATATTATCGGATGTCTTGATAAACAGACAGAGGGAAGTTTTTTTCTGGACGGAGTGGATATTAAGGCATGTTCAGAAAACGAAATGTCAGATATCAGGTTAAATAAAATCGGATTTGTGTTCCAGAGTTTTCACCTTTTGCCGAAACAGAGTGCCCTGGCAAATGTAGAGATGCCTCTGAATTATGCAAAAGTACCTAAGAAAGAGAGAAAAGAGCGTGCGCTGAAGGCGCTTGACAGAGTAGGACTGGCAGACAGAGTGGATTTTAAGCCCAATCAGCTGTCCGGAGGACAGATGCAGAGAGTTGCTATTGCAAGAGCCATTGTTAATAATCCAAAGCTTCTTCTGGCAGATGAGCCGACAGGTGCTCTTGACAGTAAGTCCGGTGCACAGGTTATGGAGCTTTTTCAGCGTTTGAATGATGAAGGCGTATCTGTACTGATGATCACACACGATGCAGATATTGCAGCACATGCGAAGAGAGTGGTTACGATCAAAGATGGTATCCTTCAGGAAAAGAGGTGATATTCATGGGAAAAGTAAAGAAAATCCTCGCAGGTGTCCTTGCAGTGGTAATTGCCGGAAGTGGAATTACAGCCGGTCTTATGCAGCTGAAGAAAAACAGTCAGAAAACAGTAGATGTTACTTCTGTCAGTGGACTGCTGCAGGAATATTATATGCCTTCCACCACGCTTGACGGAACAGTTACATCAAGTGCAATGCAGACAGTAAACGGTGATAAAGATTTGATCATTGATCAGATATATGTGTCAAAAGGAGATGGAGTAAAGAAGGGTGATCCACTGGTTTCTTTTGATACTACTCTGGTAGAAATGGAACTGAATATAGCAAAGCTAAAGAAACAAAAGCTGGAACAGGATTTAAATAAAGCAGTGAACAGACTGAATAGTCTTCAGAATGGCGGACCTGTGGAGGAAACAGATGCAGGTACAGATGCCGATCATGTGAACTCAACAGCAGGAGATGATGATATGACGCCTGATGATACTCTGTCATCTGTATTGGATATGTCCGGTAATTATCTGGCAGCAGCGGTACATCCGCTTTTACTTTCAGCATTTACAGACGGAGGTTCAGATTCCGGCTCAGGAAGTGGGTCTGAGGAAGATAACAGTGCTGATTCAGGGGACAGTCAGGATACGAAAGATTCATCTGCATCTGCTGCGGATGATACTCCTGTATATACAGACCCTTCAGCAAACAAATTCGGTGACGGAAATAATGATAATACTTTTGGACCGGATAAAAATGATACACCGGAACTGTCACCGACCCCTACACCGGAATTGGATGAGCATACCACATATTTTGACCCATATTATCGAAAAGGAGATCCTAATATTACAGACGGTGATGAGCCATTTTACCAGAAGCTGGATGCGGATTCAATTCCATTTACCGGAAGTGGTACAGAGGACGATCCATATGTATATCTATGCAGCAGTGCAAAAGAGCGGGTGACAGTGATGGGATCGTTCTTTAATAAGCTTGCAGGATACAGTGCTGATGGAACAAAGATTGTTCATCAGGGAGGTTACTGGTATCGTCTGGAGTTTCATCAGGATGACACGATAGCAGACTATGATAATCTGAAAACATCATGTACAGGTTATTATCTGGTAAATGGAAGTCTTCTGGAGAAACCTGTATATGAATTTGCGGAAGTGGAATTTACACTGGCAGATGCAGATAAATATGATGAAAATCCGGATGACGGAGGAGATGATAATCCTGGAGGAGATGAGGAACCTACAGGGACTCCTGTTTCCAGGGCGGATGCCATAAAATACCAGAAAAGAAAGATCGCAAGCCTTAAGCTGGATCTTCAGGAAAGTGACATTAAAATATCTCAGCTGGAGAAGAAAGCAGGTAAAAAACTTATCAGTGCGAAACTGGACGGCACAGTTACGTATGTAGGATCTGTCGGAAGTGGTGAGACAACTGATGGCAAATCACTGATCAAGGTAAAGAGCAGTGATGGATTTTATGTGATTGGTTCTGTCAGCGAGTTAATGCTTGATGATTTTAAAGAGGGTACAGTGCTTAACTGTACAAGCTATACAAGTGGCTCCTTTGAGGCTGAGGTTATGGATGTTTCGGAATATCCGGTAAGTGGAAACAGCTATTATGGAAGCAGCAATCCAAATGTATCCTATTATGCATTTACAGCGGTGGTAACAGATAAGAGTCTTCAGCTTGAAGATCAGGACTGGGTTACTGTTAACTATGAAGCGTCTGCTTCGGATAATAGTATGGTCATCCAGAAAGCTTTTGTCAGAAGTGACAGCAGTAAGAGTTACGTGTATAAAGATGACAACGGAATTCTGAAAAAACAGGAAATTTCTGTAGGAGCTACTGTAGACAGTGGATACAGTGTGATCATAAAAGGCGGTCTCAGCTCGGAGGATCTGATTGCATTTCCTTATGGAAAAGATGTCAAAGAGGGAGCAAAAACCAAAGAAGTTACCCTGGATCAGATGTATGGATATTGATTAAGAAAGGAGACATTTTATGCTTGAAAATATACGCCTGGCTTTTCAGGGAATATGGTCACATATGATGAGATCCTTCCTGACTATGCTGGGCATCATCATTGGTATTGCATCTATCATTGCAATTGTTTCTACTATCAAGGGAACCAGTGAACAGATCAAGGAAGATCTGATCGGTGCAGGAACCAATACAGTAAAGATTTATCTGTATGATGGAGATAATCAGTATGATGCTGAATATGGAAATTCATCAAAGGCCCCGGTTTTGACAGATGATGTCAAAGAAGAGGTGAAAGATCTTGATCATGTTGAAAATGCTACGTTTTATTATAACAGCACAAGTGCAAGTATTTATAATAATAACAACAGTCTGGAAGGCGGAAGCGTCTACGGGATTGATGTAAATTATCTTGCTACCTGTGGATATGTGATCCAGTCAGGAAGAGGTTTTGTAAATGATGATTACAAAAATTATAATAAGGTTGCCCTGATCGATGATAATGCAGCACAGAATCTGTTTCCTTCGCAGAATCCGGTAGGACAGACTGTGGAGATCAATCAGGAACCATATACTATTGTAGGGGTAATCCGACAGGATGAGAATTATCAGCCAACAATTAACAGCATTGATGAGTATTATACGTATTATCAGTCGATTGTGGGAAGTGTGATGATTCCTGACAGCTGCTGGCCTATATCTTTTAAATTTGATGTTCCTCAGAATGTGATCGTAAAGGCAGACAGCACGGACACTATGAGTTCAGTGGGAAACACCACTGCAGATGCGCTGAATAATTCGATTGCATCTTTAAATACAAACGGAAGTAAAACGATGAAATACAAAGCCGAGGATATTATGGAGCAGGTTAAGAGTATGCAGAAACTCAGCGAAAGTACCAATAATCAGCTGATCTGGATCGCAAGTATTTCCCTGCTTGTAGGTGGCATTGGTGTTATGAATATCATGCTGGTTTCTGTTACAGAGCGTACAAAAGAGATTGGTCTGAAAAAGGCTATTGGGGCCCGGAAGAAAACTATTCTGGGACAATTTCTTACAGAGGCCTCCGTACTTACCAGCATTGGTGGTATTATTGGGGTAGTGACAGGAATCGGATTATCAAAGGTGGTAGGAAAGGTTACAGGATCTCCTACAGCGATCAGTGTGCCGTCAATTGTAATCGCAGTATTGTTTTCCACAGTGATCGGAGTTGTATTTGGTCTTCTTCCTTCTGTAAAGGCAGCTAATCTTAATCCGATTGATGCACTGAGAAGCGAATAAAAGATAAACTCTGACAGAACGCAAAACAATGTGGATTTTGAACAGAAAAATAATTAATTTTGTAAATATGTCAAGAAAAGTGCTTAAATTTTATGCAAAAGGTAAAAAAAGATGGAAGTCCTTATAATGGTTGTGCTATAATGAGGTATCTCAAAAAGAAGTGGTGAAAAACTTTTTGGAACATAATCTATAAGGAGAGTTGGAGCAATGAGAGTATTAGAAGGCAAATCTGTATTTTCCGGAATAGCAATCGGTAAGATTTCTATTTTGCAGAAAGCAGATACAAGCGTAAAGCGTACAAAGATAGAAGATCCGGAAGCAGAGATCGTGCGTGTGCAGGAAGCAAAAGATAAGGCAGTTGCGCAGCTTCAGAAACTGTACGACAAGGCACTCCAGGAGGTTGGAGAGTCAGGTGCAGCTATTTTTGAAGTACATCAGATGATGCTGGATGATGAGGACTATCTGGATTCTATTGACAACATTATCCGTACAGAGAATGTAAATGCAGAGTATGCAGTGGCAACAACAGGTGACAATTTCGCAGACATGTTTGCGCAGATGGATGATGATTACATGAAAGCAAGGGCAGCAGACGTAAAAGATATTTCAGATCGTCTGGTACGTGTATTATCAGGACATGATGAGGGAGATATGGATGCTGCAGAACCGTCCATTATTGTTGCTGAAGATCTGGCTCCAAGTGAGACCGTACAGATGGATAAGAGCAAAGTGCTTGCTTTTGTTACAAGAAAGGGTTCATCTAATTCCCATACAGCAATTCTTGCAAGAACCATGAATATTCCGGCGTTGATCAACATTGAATATGATGACAGCATGGATGGAAAAATGGCAGTTGTGGACGGTAAGACGGGTTCTCTTATTGTGGATCCGGATGCAGATACTCTGAAGAAATATCAGGATCAGAAAGACGAAGAGTTACGCCAGAGAGCAATGCTCAAAGAATTAAAAGGCAAGACTACAGAGACGAAGAGCGGACATAAGATTCATCTTTATGCAAACATCGGAAGCACAGGTGATGTGGCAAGTGTACTGGCTAATGATGCAGAAGGTATCGGTCTTTTCAGAAGTGAATTTATTTATCTGGAGAAAGACAACTATCCGACAGAAGAAGAACAGTTCCAGATTTATAAAGCAGTAGCACAGAATATGGCAGGAAAGAAAGTAATTATCCGTACACTGGATATCGGTGCAGACAAACAGATTGATTACTTTGACATGGCACACGAAGAGAACCCGGCAATGGGTTATCGTGCGATCCGTATCTGCCTTGACAGACCGGAAGTATTTAAGACACAGCTCCGTGCACTGTTCAGAGCAAGTATGTTCGGAAATATCTCCATTATGTATCCGATGATCATTTCTGTATCAGAAGTAAAACAGATTAAAGCGATTGTTGCAGAAGTTAAAAAGGAACTGACAGAGCAGGGTATTCCATTTAAGGACGATGTAGAACAGGGTGTAATGATCGAGACACCGGCTGCAGTTATGATCAGTGATCTTCTTGCAAAAGAAGTTGATTTCTTCAGTATCGGAACTAACGATTTAACACAGTACACACTGGCAATCGACCGTCAGAATGCAAAACTGGATAATATTTATGATTCCCACCATGAGGCTGTGATCCGTATGATCCAGATGGTAATTGACAATGCTCACAAAGAAGGCATCTGGGCAGGTATCTGTGGAGAACTTGGTGCAGATACAACCATGACAGAACGTTTTGTACAGATGGGCATTGATGAACTCTCTGTTTCTCCTACATTTGTACTTCCTGTCCGTAAGATTGTAAGAGGAATGGAATAAGCGGAAAAATATAGGATATAAGATTAAATAATACTCTCTTTCGGGACGGACTTCCGGAAGAGAGTATGTTTATGTAGAAGATGTTGGAAAAAATAAGCCGGGGAAAAATCAGATTCTGCATTGAGATATAAAAAAAAATATGCTACACTGGATACAGTACAGATTTTTTAGGGATAGGGATTTGTCAGTAAACCATAAGAAAAGGAGACATGAATATGGGAAAGATTGCCATTGTCACCGACAGTAACAGCGGCATAACACAAGATCAGGCAAGAGAACTGGGAGTCAGCGTGATTCCTATGCCTTTTTATATTAATGAAAAGCTTTACCTTGAGGGGATCACTCTTTCACAGGAAGAATTTTATGAGAAACTTAAGAATGATGAGACTATATCTACTTCCCAGCCGGGACCGGCAGATGTGTGCGGACTCTGGAATTCACTTCTGGAAGAGTATGATGAAGTAGTTCATATTCCGATGTCCAGTGGATTGAGTGCATCCTGTGATACAGCCATGGGACTGGCCAGAGAATATGACGGAAGAGTTCAGGTAGTGGACAATCAGAGAATTTCCGTTACACAGAAACAGTCTGTAATAGATGCGCTTACATTAAGAGATGCAGGCAGAAATGCAATGCAGATCAGGCAGGTTCTGGAGGAGCAGAAGCTGGATGCAAGTATTTATATTACTCTGGAAACATTGAAATATCTGAAAAAGGGTGGCAGGATCACACCTGCAGCAGCTGCTATCGGAACAGTACTGAATTTAAAACCTGTACTTCAGATTCAGGGAGATAAGCTGGACGCATATTCCAAGACAAGAGGCAAAAAGCAGGCAAAACGTGTTATGCTTAAAGCTATGCAGAATGACTGGGAAAGCCGTTTTGCAGAATATGTAAAGCGTGGTGAGATGTGTCTGCAGTCTGCATATGCAGGAAATGAGGAAGAAGCTCTGGAATTTAAGAATGAGATTGAAGAGGCATTTCCGGGAATTGAGATCGTGCAGAATCCTTTATCATTAAGTGTTGCATGCCACATCGGACATGGTGCCATAGCTGTTGCATGTTCAAGAAAAGTGGTAGTATAATAAAATAAAACAACTTGAGGAGTTTAGAAGAAATGAAGAAACTGATGGAACAGATGGCGGAAGAACTTTCCGCAGCATTTGAAAAAGCCGGATATGACCCATCCTATGGAAAGGTAACAGTATCAAACAGACCGGACCTCTGTGAATTTCAGTGTAACGGTGCAATGGCTGGAGCTAAGGCATATAAGAAAGCGCCATTTATGATCGCTGATGATGTGGTAGCATATTTAAAGGACAGCCAGGTTTTTTCCATGGCAGAGGTTGTAAAGCCAGGATTCATCAATCTGAAGGTGAAAGGCGAATTCCTTGCAGATTATTTAAAAGCAATGGCTGCAGATGAGAAGCTTTCTGTATCTGCGGCAAAAGAGCCAAAAACAATTGTTATTGATTACGGCGGACCGAATGTTGCAAAACCTCTTCATGTAGGACATCTTCGTTCTGCTATCATCGGAGAGAGTATTAAGAGAATCGGCCGTTTTGTAGGACATAAAGTGATCGGCGATGTACATCTTGGAGACTGGGGACTTCAGATGGGACTGATCATCACAGAGCTGAGACACAGAAAACCGGAGCTGGTTTATTTCGATGATTCCTATACAGGAGAATATCCGAAAGAAGCACCATTTACGATCAGCGAACTGGAAGAGATTTATCCATGTGCAAGTGGCAAGTCAAAAGAGGATGAAGAATATAGAAATGAAGCTCTGGAAGCAACTCATCTTCTTCAGCAGGGTAAACCGGGATATATGGCTCTCTGGAATCACATTATGAATGTATCTGTTACAGACCTGAAACGCAACTATGACAAATTAAATGTATCTTTCGACCTCTGGAAAAAGGAATCTGATGCACAGCCATATATTCCTGGAATGGTTGAGGAAATGAAAGAAAAAAGATTTGCCTATGTAGATCAGGGTGCACTTGTAGTAGACGTAAAAGAAGAGAACGATACAAAAGAGATTCCTCCATGTATGCTTCTGAAATCAGATGGTGCTTCTCTCTACACAACAACAGATCTTGCAACCATCGTAGAGCGTATGAAATTATTTAACCCGGATGAGATCCTGTATGTTGTTGACAAACGTCAGGAACTTCACTTCATCCAGGTATTCCGCTGTGCAAGAAAGACAGGCCTTGTAAATGAAGATACAAAGCTTTCCTTCCTTGGGTTTGGTACAATGAACGGAAAAGATGGCAAACCGTTCAAGACAAGAGAGGGCGGTGTCATGCGTCTGGAAACTCTCATCAAAGATATTAATGAGGAGATGTTTACCAAAATTGTCGAGAACCGCAGTGTAAAAGATAAAGATGCGAAAGAAACTGCAGAGATCGTAGGACTTTCCGCTATCAAATATGGTGA
>CAKSAW010000004.1 GCA_934437695.1 uncultured Blautia sp.
AGAAAATGTCCTGATGAGATCAGATCGTAATTACATACGCTCTGTTTCCTTTATAATAGGGACGTCCATCTACACCGCTGAGGTCATAACTCATACGGTAATATCTTTCGATATGTCCTGTGCCTTTTGCCCAGTTTGGATCACATACTTCTCCTTTAATCTCTGCCCATCCATGTCCTCCTGATGAGATAACCTTGGCTTCAACACCTACGGCATTAGCCAGATAGGCAAATGCAGATGCAAAGGCGAAACAGTCGCCATGTCCCCGATAGAACATATCCTCTGCATAGCTGACATCCCAGTTTGAGTAATAGTAACGGAAATCATAGTCATTGCCGGTGCCACCGTATCCATAGCTGACAGCCTTCAGATAACACTTCCATAATTTCTCTGGCTTGGACATATTTCTTTTGGTCACACGACGCATGATCTGGTTAGCTGTGACCATAAGGTTGAGTTTCCTTTTTTCCTCACTGTTATAACGTGCCGTTCCATTTTTTGTGAGATAGATGCCATTTACACGCTGGGAAGTTACCATAGAAGCATAGCAGCCATTGCGGATCTGGAAGAAATAGTAATCTCCTTTGATCTTCTGCCAACCGTTCTGTTGGATCCCTTTTTCATTAAAATAGTATTTCTTTCCGCGGATAGTAACAAGCCCTTTTACGGTATGTCCGTTTTCATCATAATAATAGATGTTTCCGCTGGGCTTGTGGTCAAACTTATTTCGTTTTTTTGATGCTGCAGATACTGAAGCTGAAAATAAAAAAGAGCAGCAGATGGCAATAAGAATTGCTGAGATAGAAAATACTTTTAATTTTTTCATAGAGCACCTCCGTTCTTTATGAGCAGATGCTTATTTCTGACAAATGATGTACAATGAAAGAATTATCTGCTCTAATCATAAGATATATTTTATTATATAAGACAATTTAACTGTGCGCAATATTAAATTAAGGAGAAAAAGCTGAAGAGTGGATTGTTGCGCGGATACGGTTTGTGGTGTATAATTGAACGCAATAGGCTTGTGCACAGTAGATCTGTAATTTAAGCAAGGGTATAAGGTGAACAATTTTGAAAAAGACAATAGATGAACTATTAAGTGGAAAATTCACACATGAACATCCGCAGCTCCTTTTTTCGCAGGATAAGATAGAAGTGACACTGAAGGCAGGTGATGTATACAAAGGAGAATTATATTTCGGAACAGAGGATAACCAGAGAATCCGCGGATACATCACATCTTCTAATAGACGGGTAGTTCCTGGAACAGAAAAATTTTCAGGTACTACAGTAAGACTGCAGTATGGAATTGACGGTGCAGGGATGCGTCCGGGTGAAAAGCATGAGGGATGGATCTGTTTTACGACTAATATTGGAGAGTACAAATTACCATTTCTTATTCAGACAGAGAAGGCGGAACTTAGAAGTATAGCCGGGGATGTGCCGGATATGGATGCCTTTCTTAATATTGCAAAGAATGATTTCAAAGAGGCATATCGCATTTTTACAGACCGAAAGTTTGAACTCCTGTTAAAGGATGCAGGACAAAAGGAGAAAGCTCTTTATAAAGGACTTTCAAAGCAGCCTGTAACTTATCAGAATGTGGAAGAATTTCTGATCGGAACAGGAAGAAAGAATCCTGTAAAAATCCAATTAAAAGCAGACACTAACAGTTTTTATGATATCAGAGAATCTGTCCGCGAATCATTTCCTGTACAGAGAAGCGGTTGGGGACATCTCAGACTGGATGTGGAGACCAGGGGAGATTTTTTGGAGGTTTCCAGACATGTGGTGACAGATGAGGACTTTATAGGCAGTTATTATCAGGTTGAGTATGTGATCCATAAAGAGAAACTGAAAAAGGGACGTCAGTTCGGTGAGATCATTGTAAAAAGTCCATACCAGCAGCTGACATACCAGATTACTGCATCAATGGAGCCAAAAGTACAGCTGAAGACAGAAATCCATGTGAAACAGCATAAACTGGAGCTTCTGCGAGATCTGGCAGAATATTTATGCAAAAGAATGGATAGTAAGACATGGATCGGCAGCAGCAGATTTATACTTAACCAGCTGAAAGAAGAAGGTTGTGATTATCCGGAATATCAGATGTATGAGGCATATATTCTTCATATGGAAGAACAGAATGAGCAGGCCAGAGAAATCCTGAAGAAGTTCAAACATCAGAATTTTACCAGAGAGAATCTGGAACTGGCAGGCTTTTATCTTTATCTCTGTGTTCTCACAGGATTACACAAAGATAAAGAACAGGCAGCAAGACGTCTGCGCAATTTTTTCTTGCAGAAAGAAGACAGTTTCCTGTTATTTAAACTTTGGCTGGAAATGGATCCGGAGGATAAAGGATCTTCTTCCAGGCTTGTATTTATGATGGAAGAGCTTTTTGAAAAAGGCTGCAGAAGTCCATTTCTGTATCTGGAAGCATGGAATTATATAAGCAGCGATACTACACTTTTGCATAGAATGAGCAGTTTCTGGACACAGGTATTTCTGTTTGCAGGGGAGAACGGACTCCTGACAGAAGAACTGGTGATGAGGTTTGCTTATCTTACAGGATATGAGAGAGAGTTCTGTACAAGCATGTACAGAGCCCTGGCTATGGGATATGATGCTTTTGAATCTGATGACACACTGGAAGCTATCTGCAGATATATTATGTTGGGAAATCCCAGAAAATCAGAATATTTCAGATGGTTTTCCCTGGCAGTAGAGAAAGGAATCCGTCTGACCAGAATATATGAATATTATGTGGAAACAATGGATACTTCATATCAGAGAGAACTTCCGAAACCGCTTCTGATGTATTTTACGTATAATAATACATCCCTGGCAGATGATAAGAAGGCATTTATTTATGCAAGTATTGTCGGAAACAGAGGACGTCAGCCTCAGACATATGCAGACTACCGTGATCATATGAAAATCTTTGCCATGCGTAAGGCAAAAGAGGGACGGATGAATGAGAATTATGCTGTTCTTTATCAGGAATTTCTGAGTAAACCTAAAACAGAAGGACAGGCAAAATTACTGGCGCAGAAGCTGTTTACGCACAGGCTGTACTGTGATGATAAGAAAATACGATATGTGATCGTGCGCCATGAACAGCTCAGGGAAGAAGAAATTTATCCGTGTATTCAGGGAGTGGCCTATCCAAGAATCTATACTGATGATGCTGTGATATTGTTCCAGGACTCAAAACAGAGACGGTATGCATCAACTGTAGATTATAATGTCAAGAAACTGTTTGACGAGAGGGAACTGACAGATAACCTTCTCAGCTTTAATATAGAAGAACCGGGACTGGTACTTCACTGCAGTGAACATACAGAACCGGGAAGGGATAATCTGAAAGCGTTTCAGAGAATTCCTGAGGCAGAAGAATTTTCAGATGAATATCAGAAGGCTGTCAGGGAGAAACTGCTTTCTTATTATTCAGACCATATGAAAGATGAAGAAATCGACATTTATCTGAGACAGATGGATTATAAAAAGTATGCGGCTGTAGACAGAACAGCTCTTCTGGAAATACTGATCGCCAGGGGATTATATCAGCAGGCGCTGTCTGTTGTCTCAGAATATGGTTATGAGGGAATCCGTATAGAGAGCCAGCTCAGACTGACCAGCAGAATGCTGACACGGTATGAGATGGAAGAGGATGATGAACTGCTGGCCCTTGCTTCAGACGTTTACAGACGTGGAAAGTATGATGAAGTAATTCTTAAATATCTGATGGATTACAGATTTGGACCTATAGATGAACTGATATCTGTGTGGAAGAGTGCACAGGGCTTTGACATGGATACTTATGAGCTGGAAGAGAGACTTCTTGGTTTACTGATGTTTACTTCTGATTACAGAAAAGAAGGAGAGAAGCTTCTGGAGGATTATGTTCATCACAGTGGAAAAGAACGTATCACAGGAGCATATCTTACACAGGTTGCCTATGGTACATTTGTAAAAGAATATCCAATGAGCGTTTTTGTAAGAAGCCAGCTGGAACGTGCTTATGAACAGAAGTGGCCGGTTGATTTTGTATGCAGTCTTGCTTTGCTGGAAGCATATTCCAAGGAAAAGAATCTGGAAGAAAAACAGTTGCGCAATGCAGAGGAGATTCTTCAGAAATGTATAAAGCAGGGAATGTGTTTTTCTTTCTTCAGGAAACTTCCGGTATCTCTTTTAAGTCCGTATCAGCTTGATGATAAAACATTTGTGGAATATCATACAGATCCGGAAGCGAAAGTGACACTGTATTATGCTTTGGATGCAGGTCTTGGAAATCAGGTGAAATATCAGGCAGAACCTCTCCGCAATTTATATGAAGGAATATTTGCAAAATCCTTTACTCTGTTTTACGGAGAAACATTGAAATATTATTTTGAGTCAGTGACTGGAGATCAGGTGACTCAGACACAGGAACGGGTGATCACCATGGATAAGGTTGAAGGTGCTCCTGTGAGTAAATATCATATGATCAATCAGATGCTTTCTGCGCGCAGGTTGGATAAAAATAAAGAAGTACTTTCACTGGTGAAGAAGTATCTCCGTCAGGAGCAGTATGTACAGAAGATGTTTGTGATTGAGAAGGAAGAGCAGGAATAGATGATCCTGAAACCAGGAGGAATAAATGAACGAAATTCGTGATTTGATCGTGGGAATTGATATTGGCAGAGAATATTCCCAGATATGTTATTATGACAGAAAAGGGGACGAGGCACGCTCCCTTTCCATGAAGGCAGGCGGAAATCAGTATGAGGCTCCAAGTATTCTGTGTTGGAGACCGGAACAGAAAGACTACTGTGTGGGATTGGAAGCAGAGTATTTTGTCCGGGAAAAGGGCGGGATCATGCTGGATGATATCTATGGAATCTGTGAGAAAAGAGACTCTGTGCCGGTGGAAGGACAGGAGCTTGCGCCATGGGAGATTCTTGCACAGTTTCTCCAGGGAATGCTTAAGTTTCTCGGAGTGGCAGAGCTGACAAAAAATATAAAATGTGTGGTAGTAACACTGCCGCAGCTGACAGAGATCCAGGTGGATAATTTTCAGAAGGCATTTGAATCCATGGGTTTTTTGAATGAGAAATATATATTACAGGATTATGCGGAAAGTTTCTATTATTATGTACTTTCCCAGAAGAGAGAGACATGGAACCGCTGTGTTGGATGGTATACTTTTACACCGGACAGTGTATCCTTCCGTAAGATGACAATGAATGGTGCCACAAAGCCGGTGACTGTGAAACTGGAGGAAGCTGTGGAAACAGTACTTCCTGCAGATGGACAGGAGAGAGACGCAGAGTTCTGTAAATTTGCCCAGAAAACACTTGGAAAGGATCTGTTTTCCAGTATTCAGATCACAGGAGAGGGATTTTCACAGGACTGGGCTGAGCAGTCTGTCAGATTGTTGTGTTATCAGAAACGAAAAGTTTTTTATGGAAATAATCTTTTTGCAAAAGGTGCCTGTGCTGCCGGAAAAGAGAAGACAGAGAATAAAGCATTAAAGGGATATCGCTTTTTAAGTGATTCTCTGGTTATGGCTGATGTGGGAATGGAGATGAGAGTCATGGGATCTCCCACATACTATCCATTAATAGAGGCAGGAAATAACTGGTATGACAGTAAGGCGTCCTGTGAATTTATTCTTGACGATACAGAAGAACTTGTATTTACTGTAAGTACTTATGACAGACCTGAGAAAAGAAGAGTGGGAATGATGCTGCCAGGTATTCCGCTCCGTCCGAATAAAACAACCAGACTTCGACTGGAATTGCAGTATGTTTCAGCCACAGACTGTAAAGTAACAGTGACAGACCTGGGATTTGGAGAGATGTTCCCTTCCAGTGGCAAGATCTGGACAGAGACAGTAGAATGGTAAAGGAGATGGATAAATGAGCGGATATATTTTATGCCAGACAAAAAAAGCACAACGTCCTTATTTTATAGAGAATATCAGTATGAACATTTATTCTATAGAAGAGTTGTGCTATTATCTGTACCACAATCTTTATCTTGCTGATCATACAGTTTTTAACGAAGAATTATGTAGCTGGCTCAGAGATGAGCTGGGGCTTGAGCATCTGTCAGCAAAGCTTAGGCAGAATCTGGAAAGAAATGCAGATGTTGAAGAGATGATCTATCCTCTTTTTAAGGAAATCAATTATCTGACTTATGAGGAAATGAAGGGATTTAACAGCAGACTTGCAGCTTTGGGAAAGGAACGGCTGGCAGTCCGGATGAAGAGAAAAGGGGATGCACTGACAGAAAACGGGATGTATGTAAATGCGATCCAGGTATATCAGAAGCTTCTGGAAAGAAATGACCTGGATGAACAGAGAAAAGGTTTTAAAGCATCCGTGCGTTATAATCTTGGCTGTGCATACAGTTATCTTTTTCAGATGGAGAAAGCAGAGGAATGTTTTCTGGAAGCATACAGGGAAGAACATTCAAGAAAAACTTTAAAAGCCTATATCATAGCATACAGCAGTGTTCATGATAAAACAGATTATGATAAGATCATGGATGGGCTTGAAGCAGATGAAGAATCAAAGAAGGATATCAAAGAGGAAATACGTCAGTCTCTGGAAGCCTTTGAGTCTGTAACGGAAAAGAATATAGATGAGCAGAATCTGGATGCACTTCTGGAAAAACTTATGAAGGAATATCACAGAAGTACAGGGTCATAACAGTTTATGCATAAGAACGAGCCTCCCGTTTTTCGGGAGGTTTATTTTTTAACTCGCGCTTGACAGGATGAAAAGTGTGTGATAGGATTAACACATACTTTCACATGGTAGAGTGACTGTGTGATAAAAGACAAAATAGATAAAGAGGAGAGATTTATCATGAAAAAAAGATCTTTGGCAGTACTCATGGCAGGAGTTATGGCAGCTTCTCTGATGACAGGTGTTGTTTCTGTATACGCAGATGCTGACAGTAAGACATTAACTGTAGGATTTGATGCGGAGTATCCTCCTTTCGGATATAAAGACGATAACGGAGATTATGTTGGTTTTGATCTGGATCTTGCACAGGAGGTATGTGATAATCTTGGCTGGGAGCTGGTGAAGAAGCCAATCAACTGGGATTCCAAGGATATGGAACTGAATTCCGGATCTATCGACTGTATCTGGAACGGATTTACCATCAATGGACGTGAAGATGACTATACATGGTCTGATCCATACCTGAACAATGAACAGGTTATGGTTGTTGCTGCTGATTCCAAGATTGAGAAATTGGATGATCTTGCAGGGAAGAATGTAGTTGTGCAGGCAGCTTCTGCAGCACTCGATGCGTTAAACAGTGATGACAATAAAGATCTGACAGCAAGCTTTGGTTCACTGACAGAGAATCCTGATTATAATACAGCATTTATGAATCTGGACTCCGGTGCAGCAGATGCAATCGCAGTAGATATAGGTGTTGCGAAATATCAGCTTTCCCAGAGGGAAGAAGGCAAATATGTGATCCTTGATGAGCCGATCCAGAGTGAACAGTATGGAATCGGATTTAAGAAAGGAAATGATGAACTGAAAGATACTGTATGGGCAGAGGTTCTTAAGCTTTATGATGCAGGTGAAGTTGACAAACTTGCCGAGAAGTATGAAGTGGCAGATATGCTCTGCATTGGAGATGACAAAGAATCTGCAGATAAGAAAGATGATACTGCAGAGGATGAAGCTTCAGAGGAAGATACAGCTGAAACAGATGCAGCTGAGACAGAGGCTGAAGCCGAATGATCATCTGGTGTCAGAGAGTCATCGATTAATTGATATAGATGATAAAAGAGGACAGACCTGTACAGGACTGTCCGGATCATAAAAGGAATGGAGGGTACATTTTGTGCACCCTCTTTTCTTACTGTACAGGAGAAATTTATCAGGAGGAAAACTTATGTCTTTAAGTGTGATGCTGCAGCAGCTTGCCAGTGGTATGGTGGTTTCTGTAGAGATTTTTGTGGTGACCTTACTATTCTCACTTCCACTGGGGCTTCTGGTCTGTTTTGGCAGAATGTCTAAGAATCCGGCGATGCGGGCAATCGTATCTGCCTACATATCAGTTATGAGAGGAACCCCATTAATGCTGCAGTTAATGGTTGTATATTTTGGACCGTATTTTATCTTCGGTATCCGCATTTCCATGGGATATAGTCTGATCGCAGTATTTATTGCCTTCAGTATTAACTATGCTGCGTATTTTGCGGAAATTTACAGAGGAGGAATTGAATCTATTTCAGCAGGACAGTATGAGGCTGCAAAGATTCTGGGATACAGCAAGGCTCAGACATTTTTCAGGATCATTCTTCCACAGGTATTTAAGAGAATCCTTCCCTCTGTGACAAATGAGGTTATCACACTGGTAAAGGATACATCCCTGGCTTTTGTTGTTGCAGTTGCGGAGATGTTTACTATTGCAAAGCAGATCGCAAGTGCGCAGACAACTATGATGCCGTTTGTGATTGCAGCTGTCTTTTATTTTATATTCAATCTGTTGGTTGCCATTGTGATGGATAAGATTGAGAAAAAAATGAATTACTATCGCTGACAGGATTTTGAGAGGAATATTTGGTATGGTATTATTTGAGATGAAAAATATAAAAAAGAGCTTTGGCAGTCTTGAAGTATTGAAAGACATCTCACTTCAGGTAGAAGAGGGGGAAGTACTGAGTATAATCGGACCGTCCGGTTCCGGTAAATCTACCCTTCTTCGATGTGCCACAGGTCTTGAAACACCGGACAGCGGTGAGATAATCAAGCAGGGAGATGTGGGACTGGTATTTCAGAATTTTAATCTTTTTCCGCATTTTTCTGTATTAAAGAATATTACAGATGCACCGATCAGAGTACAGAAGAGAAAGAAAGAAGAGGTGTATGCCCAGGCAAGAGGCCTTCTGAAGAAGATGGGGCTTGCTGACAGAGAGAATGCATATCCGTTTCAGCTTTCCGGTGGCCAGCAGCAGCGTGTTTCCATCGCCCGTGCACTGTGTATGAATCCGAAAATTCTGTTTTTTGATGAACCGACTTCTGCACTGGACCCGGAGCTTACGGGGGAGATCCTCAAGGTGATCAGGGAACTGGCAGCAGAGCATATTACCATGGTGATCGTCACTCATGAGATGACATTTGCAAGAGATATTTCAGATCATATTATTTTTATGGATAAGGGACTGATTGCTGTTGAGGGAAGCCCACAGGAGGTATTTGCCTCAGAACATGCCAGAATGAAAGAATTTCTTGGCAAATTTCATCAGGGATAAAGTTTTTGTGGTTGCTTTTAGAAGAATGATGTTATATAATTTCAACGTACGTATTGAGAAATATATGTACAGAAGCGAAATAAAAGGATAAAGTCCTATAAAAAACAGGAGAGTGAAGATGAGTACAGACAGATATGTAAGTCCTTTATCAGAACGTTATGCCAGCAAAGAAATGCAGTATATTTTTTCTCCGGATATGAAATTCCGTACATGGAGAAAACTCTGGATCGCACTTGCTGAGACAGAGAAAGAGCTTGGCCTTAACATTACACAGGAGCAGATTGATGAACTGAAGGCACATGCAGAGGATATCAATTATGACGTTGCAAAAGAGCGTGAACGTCAGGTGCGTCATGATGTTATGTCCCACGTATATGCATATGGTGTACAGTGCCCGAAAGCAAAAGGAATCATCCATCTGGGAGCAACCTCCTGTTATGTAGGTGATAATACAGATATTATTGTAATGACAGAAGCCCTGAAGCTTGTGCGCAAGAAACTGGTCAATGTCATTGCGGAACTTTCTGCTTTCGCTGATAAATATAAAGAACAGCCGACTCTGGCTTTCACACATTTCCAGCCTGCACAGCCGACTACAGTTGGTAAGCGTGCAACACTCTGGACCCAGGAATTCCTGCTTGATCTGGAGGATCTGGAATATGTTCTCGGAACAATGAAGCTTCTTGGTTCAAAGGGAACAACAGGAACACAGGCAAGCTTTCTGGAACTGTTTGACGGAGATCAGGAAACTATCGATAAGATTGATCCGATGATCGCAGAGAAGATGGGCTTTAAAGAGTGCTATCCTGTATCCGGACAGACTTATTCCCGTAAAGTTGACACCCGTGTGGCAAATATTCTTGCAGGAATTGCTGCAAGTGCACACAAGATGTCAAATGATATCCGTCTCCTTCAGCATCTGAAAGAGGTAGAGGAACCGTTTGAGAAATCACAGATCGGATCTTCTGCAATGGCTTATAAGAGAAATCCTATGAGAAGTGAGCGTATTGCTTCACTTTCCAGATACGTGATGGTAGATGCCCTTAATCCGGCAATCACATCTGCGACTCAGTGGTTTGAGAGAACTCTGGATGATTCTGCAAACAAGCGTCTGAGTATTCCGGAAGGATTCCTTGCAATTGACGGAATCCTTGACCTTTGCCTTAATGTTGTAGATGGCCTGGTTGTTTATCCGAAGGTAATTGAGAAACATATGATGGCAGAGCTTCCTTTTATGGCTACAGAGAATATTATGATGGATGCTGTTAAGGCAGGTGGTGACCGTCAGGAACTTCATGAGCGTATCCGTGAGCTTTCCATGGAAGCAGGCAAGACTGTCAAGGTGGAAGGCAAGGATAATAACCTGCTTGAGCTGATCGCAGCAGATCCTGCATTTAACCTTTCTCTGGAAGATCTTCAGAGAGCCATGGATCCGAAGAAATATGTCGGTCGTGCAAAAGAGCAGACAGAGAAATTTGTGAATACAGTAGTTCAGCCAATCCTTGATTCTCATAAGGAACTTCTGGGAGTTAAGGCAGAGATCAATGTCTGATCGACAAATGATCATAACGAAAGAAAGATGAAATTACAATGTGCCGGGATCTGTCAGATTCCGGTGCTATTGTGCGTATATCAGAATTATTGCAGAACTGGTCATAAATAATGACAGGCAGTGTTCTGATGTATGAGAACAATCAATACAGGAGGAATTATATAATGGTAAAAGCAGTTGTTGGTGCTAACTGGGGAGATGAAGGTAAAGGTAAGATTACCGATATGCTCGCTGAGAAGGCTGATATTATCGTAAGATTTCAGGGTGGTGCAAATGCAGGTCATACAATCGTAAATAACTATGGTAAATTTGCCCTTCATACTCTGCCGTCAGGTGTGTTTTATGATCATACTACAAGTGTGATCGGTAACGGTGTTGCACTGAATATCCCGGTATTTTTCAAAGAGTACAATGAAGTGGTAAGCAGAGGTGTTCCGGCTCCGAAGATCCTTATCTCCGAGAGAGCACAGATGGTTATGCCATACCATATTCTTTTTGACCAGTATGAGGAAGAACGTCTGGGCGGCAAATCTTTCGGATCTACCAAGTCAGGTATTGCTCCGTTCTACTCGGACAAATATGCAAAGATCGGTTTCCAGGTAAGTGAGCTTTTTGATGAAGAACATCTGAAAGAGAAACTTACAAGTGTATGTGAAACAAAGAACATTCTTCTTGAGCATTTATATCACAAACCACTTCTTAATGTGGATGAGTTATTTGCTGAACTGATGGAATACAGAAAAATGGTTGAGCCATATGTATGTGATGTATCCCTGTATCTGTGGAATGCATTAAAAGAAGGCAAAGAAGTTCTTCTTGAGGGACAGCTTGGTTCTTTGAAGGATCCGGATCACGGAATTTATCCGATGGTTACATCTTCTTCTACTCTTGCAGGATATGGTGCAGTGGGAGCAGGTCTTCCGCCATATGAGATCAAACAGATCGTTACAGTATGTAAGGCATATTCCAGTGCAGTAGGTGCCGGTGCTTTTGTTTCTGAGATTTTTGGAGAAGAAGCAGATGAACTGAGAAGACGTGGTGGTGACGGAGGAGAATTTGGTGCAACTACAGGCCGTCCGAGACGTATGGGATGGTTTGACTGTGTTGCTTCTAAATATGGATGCCGTATTCAGGGAACTACAGATGTTGCATTTACAGTTCTTGATGTTCTCGGATATCTGGATGAGATTCCGGTCTGCACAGGATATGAGATTGATGGAAAAGTAACAACAGACTTCCCGACAACTACACAGCTTGAGAAAGCAAAACCGGTTCTTGAAACTCTTCCTGGATGGAAATGCGATATCCGCGGAATCAAGAAGTATGAAGATCTTCCGGAAAACTGCAGAAAATATGTAGAGTTTGTAGAGAAACAGATCGGATTCCCGATTACCATGATCTCCAATGGTCCGGGACGTGACGATATCATTTACAGAAATAAATAATAAACAGAATTTACGCCGGAGAATTTCTCCGGCGTGTCTTTTATCTAAAATGGAGGCTTATGAAGAAAGACAATAACAAATTAAAGAAGATCGGAGCATGGGCAGCAATCATAATACTGCTTCTTGCGTGTTGTATGCCAATGTTTTTTGCATTTGGAAATGGAGAAGATGCTCAGATTTATTTTAAGGTATCACTTGCAGTTGCAATCATGGTTCCCATTATGGCTTATGCCATATGGATGGTATACAGATTGCTGAATAAGAATAAAAAGGCGGTGGATTCAGATATGAAAAATGTTATTTTTGATGTAGGTAAGGTTCTTGTGAAGTTTGAATGGGAAAAATATCTGGACAGTTTTAATTTTCCTGAAGAGAAAAGAGATAAGATCGCAAAAGCGGTTTTTGAAAGTAATACCTGGAATGAAAGAGACAGAAGCAGTGAAGACGAGCAGTATTATGTGGAACAAATGATAAAGGATGCACCGGAATATGCAGATGATATCCGTGAGGTGATGCGCCGTTCAGGTGAGACTATCAAGCAGATGGACTATGCGGAAACCTGGATAAAATATCTGAAAGATAAAGGATATCATGTTTATATCCTTTCTAATTATGCTACATACACATTGGAGAAAACAGAAAAAGAACTCAGCTTCCTCAGGTATGTGGACGGAGCAGTCTTTTCCTGCCAGGTTAAGCAGATCAAACCAGAACCGGAAATTTATAAAACACTGATTGAACGTTATCATCTTGAACCGGAAAAGTCAGTTTTTCTTGATGACAGAGCAGAGAACTGCGAGGCTGCCAGAAAACAGGGAATCCGTGCAATTCAGTTTGAATCCTTTAAGCAGGCGGTGGCAGAGCTGGAAAAGCTGGGAATTAAATAACTACGTTTTCAATAAAATTCACCAAAAATACAAAGAATATGATTTGTATTTTTATCAGAAAGATGATATAATAATAAAGCTTGTGGGAGAAATATTTTCCATGTGCTTCTCACAGGCATAATACCTATGAAATATTGGAAAAGAGGATTAAAGGAAATGAGCGATAAAACAATCTTAGAGCAGTGGCGTTCCATCGCCTATGACCAGCAGGCAGACCGTAATAAACTTCAGAGATTTTGGGCAAACTATTTTAATATTGAAAAAGGAATCTATGAGCAGCTTCTCAGCAATCCGGATGAAGTAGTAACCGGTACAGTTAAGGAACTGGCTGAGAAATATGGACAGGAAGTTCTGACAATGGTTGGTTTCCTTGATGGAATTAATGATAGTCTGAAAGTTCCGAACCCGATCGAAACAATGGATGAGGATACAAAGGTTTCTCTTTGCTTTGACAAAGAACTGCTTTACAAGAACATGGTAGATGCAAGAGCTGACTGGCTGTATGAACTGCCACAGTGGGATGCAATCTTTACACCTGAGAAGAGAAAAGAGCTTTATCTTGAGCAGAAGAAATCAGGAACAGTTGTAAAAGCACACAAGATTGGACGTAATGATCCGTGTCCATGCGGCAGCGGTAAGAAATATAAATACTGCTGTGGAAGAAATGCGTAAGCATCCAAATCTGGAATATATTATTGTGCTTGGGGCCCATGTAGAAGGTACCCGGCTTACATTGGCCCTTCTGGAACGTACCAGAAGGGCTTTACAGTATCTGGAGGAGAATCCGGATACAAAAGCTGTTCTGTCCGGCGGAAAAGGGGATGGAGAATCTATTACAGAAGCGCAGGCAATGTGTGATTATCTTGTTGGACATGGAATTGACAGAAAACGTCTGATCCTGGAGGAGAAATCAACCAGTACAACAGAGAATCTGAAATTCAGTCTGGGTCTGATCGGTTTAGATCATTCAGTGGGAGTGGTTACCAATAACTTTCATGTATTCCGTGGAACTGCGATAGGAAAGAAATGCGGATGCAGGGAAATTTATCCGATTCCGTCCAGATACTGTTCCTGGAGACTGCTGATATATATTCCACGAGAAATTCTGGCGATTATCAAAGATAAATTGATGGGAAATTTATAAAAACGTCATAAAGTGATATAAAATCCGATAGTATGGATAAATATCATTTTATGACGTTTTATATTTTTCAGAAATCACAGAGAGTAATTATTTTACAGAGAAAAATTTTTCTTTGATAACAGAAACAGGCATATCCTGTCCAGTCCAGATTTTAAATGCTTTGGCACCCTGATGAAGAAGCATATACATACCATTGAAAGTCTGGCATCCGGCCGCCTTGGCTTCTCTGAGAAGTCGGGTTTCCTGTGGCTCATAGACAACATCTGCTACAACAAGACCCGGACGGAACAGAGCGGTGTCTTTGATAATAGTGTTATTGATATCTGGGATCATACCCACAGATGTTGCGTTGATCAGCAGGTAGCTCTGGGCAATAGAATTTTTCAGTGCAGTATGATCATCATTGTCAAAGAGACAGACCTGACATCCTGTTTTGTCAGAGAGATTTTGGGCGAATTTCCGGGTGCGTTCCCAGTATCTGCTGGTGTGTCGTGCAAAAATATGTACGGAAGCTGCACCGTCAAGAGCAGACTGTGCACAGATTGCCATAGAAGCTCCGCCTACACCCATGACTGTGATGCTTTTTCCGGTAATGTCATGCCCTGCATCACGCACGGATTGCATAAAACCATATCCGTCCGTATTATATCCGATCAGTTTTCCATTATCATTTAATACAGTATTAACAGCCCCGATCAGCCTGGCCTCAGGAGAAAGTTCATCTAACAGTTCTACAATCTTATTCTTATTCGGCATGGTAAGATTAAACCCGCGAATGCCGCACGTTCTCAATCCTGCAACTGCTGCAGGAAGTGTCTCTTCATTTACATCAAAGCATAAATATACATAGTCAAGTCCGAGAAGGCGAAAAGCTTCATTGTGCATGAGAGGTGAAATGCTGTGTACTACTGGACTGCCTAAAAGTGCAGTAAGACCTGTATGTCCGGTAATTGTGCTCATGTTAAATCCTCCAGTCTGTTTTGTGAATTTTCTACCATTTTATGTCAGATCAGATTATATGTCAAGAAAACGGGGAAGAAAATTTTGTCAGATTAACGCGATAAATTTCAGGAATGGACCTACCTGTTTTGACAAATTCTGCACATATGGTCACGTATAATGAATGTTACTTACCAAAGTGAAGGAGAAATCAGAGACAGGATCAGACGGAGGAAGGGGAATGCATTACAGGATATACATAGATGTAGTTTTTTTCACAAATCTCCTGATAGATTACATACTGATCAGATTTACAGGAATATTATTTAAATGTGGGAAAAGCAGAAGAAGAGCTCTCCTGGGAGCTGTTACAGGTGCATTATTTTCCTGTGGGATTATTTATCTTCGTTTATACCTGGGATCAGAAATCTTTCTTCCGGCGCTGATTCTACTGCATGGTGGCTGTGCAGCGGGAATGCTGGTACTTGGATGTGATCTGAAAAAAGGCAGTCTGTTGCTTAAGGCAATACTTACACTGTATTTTGCGGCATTTTTATGTGGAGGATTCTGGGAAGTAATCGTCAGTAATGATCTTACAGTCAAAGTTTTCCTTATTTTTGCTGCAGCAACATGGTTTGGCAGTACGGCATTGTTATATCTGATTGATTCTTTAAAGATACGGACAAAGAATATTTATCCGGTAACTATATATTACAAAGGAAAAGGATATTCTTTTTATGGTTTTTATGATTCAGGAAATCTTCTTATGGATCCTGTGAATGGAAAACCGGTATCTGTGGGTACAATAAAAGCTTTGTCTGAGATATGTTCAGAAGAAACAGTAAACTGTTTGAAAAACCTGAAAGAAAATCCCGGAGAACTAAAAAGTGCAGAGGTTGTCGGGCTTCATCCACATTACATTGTTTTTCACAGTATAGGAGAAGAACAGGGGATGATGCTGGCTGTTACGCTGGAGAGTCTTTGTATTCAGACTTCAACAGAAGTTGTATGCGTAGACAGTCCGGTATTTGCGTTTTCATTTGAAGCATCCGCTTTTGGTAAGGAATATGAGATACTTTTGAATTCCAGATTACTTTAACGGGAGGGGTTGTGACTATGGGCTGTTATCCATTACAGGTAGTGTCAAGAATGGTGATGAATCGTTCAGGAGAAGTTTTTTATATTGGTGGGAATGATGTACTTCCTGCTCCGCTGGAGCCAAAGCGAGAGGCGTTTGTACTGCAGAAACTTGGAACAGGACAGGAGAAAGAGGCAAAATCTATTCTGATCGAACATAATTTAAGGCTTGTGGTGTATATTGCGCGAAAGTTTGATAATACCGGAGTTGGGGTAGAAGATCTGATCTCAATCGGAACGATCGGCCTGATCAAAGCAATCAATACTTTTAATCCTGTAAAAAATATTAAACTTGCCACATATGCATCCAGGTGTATAGAAAATGAGATCCTGATGTATCTTCGACGCAATAGTAAGACAAAGATGGAGGTGTCCATAGATGAACCCCTGAATGTAGACTGGGATGGAAATGAGCTTTTGCTGTCTGATATTCTGGGAACTGATGAGGATGTAATCTCCAGACGTCTGGAAGACGAAGTGGAGATTTCTCTGCTGGCAAAGGCAATTGGAAAGCTTTCTCCCAGAGAACAGACGATCATACGTCTTAGATTTGGACTGGGAAAGGATAATGGCAGGGAAAAGACACAAAAGGAGGTTGCAGATCTTCTGGGTATTTCCCAGTCATATATTTCGAGACTGGAAAAACGGATTATGAAAAGACTGAAAAAAGAAATTGTAAAATATGAATAGACGTGACAGAAGAATATAGTATAATGGAAGCTGATATTGGGATATTTGCAAAAAATACAGGATAAAAGGAAAAAAACAGTGGAAATAAATAAAATATATACAGATGAAAAATGCAGTTTATGTCCGCGAAACTGCAAGGCAGACAGAGTAACGGGACAAACAGGATATTGTGGAATGGATCAGAAAGTAAGAGTAGCAAGGGCTGCATTACATATGTGGGAGGAACCATGTATCTCAGGAAAGAGAGGCTCAGGTGCAGTCTTTTTTACAGGATGTAATCTCAGGTGCTGCTTTTGCCAGAACAGGGATATTGCTATCGGTGACAGCGGGCTTGAAATCACAGTAGAAAGACTGGCTGAAATATTTCTGGAACTGCAGGAAAAAGGTGCTGCTAATATTAATCTGGTAACAGGGACACATTATATTCCACAGATTATCACAGCTTTGGACAGTGCAAGAAAATATGGACTGAAAATCCCCATTGTTTATAACTGTGGTGGATATGAGAGTGTGGAGTCTTTGAAACTGCTGGAGGGATATATCGATGTCTATCTTCCGGATTATAAATATGCAGAGAATGAACTTGCAGGAAAGCTTTCCCATGCTTATGATTATCCGGAGATAGCTCTGAAGGCAGTTAGAGAAATGGTGCGCCAGACGGGAATATCACAGTTTAATGAAGAGGGATATATTCAGAGAGGAACAATCGTAAGACATCTTATCCTGCCTGGCCATACGAGAAATTCAAAAAAAGTGCTGGAACTTTTACATGAGTCTTTTGGAAAACAGATATATATCAGCATTATGAATCAGTATACACCGGTTTTTGAACAGAAAGAATATACAGAATTAAATCGTTGCGTGACAAGAAGAGAATATGAAAAAGTTCTGGATCATGCATTTGAAATCGGAATCGAAAATGGATTTTTTCAGGATGGTGAAACTGCCAGAGAGAGTTTTATTCCGGCATTTGATTATGAAGGGGTGAGAAAAAATGCTGTAAAATAAAAAAACTCCCATAAATGGAAGGAGGCCGGTACTTTCGTACCGGCGCGTATGAAAAAGAAAAATATTTATAAGAAAGACTTATCGTCTTTCTAAAAATCATTATATCCAATAAATATGAAAAAAATATGAACATAATGTAAAAAGTCTGCTTTTTTCTAAATATTTCAGAATTTCCTCCAAGTATCTCTTACAAATAATAACAGCAGCGGGAAGATTTCCAGACGTCCTGCCAACATATCAAAAGTAAGTACAAGCTTTGAAAACCAGGAAAACATACCAAAGTTTCCGGTAGGTCCTACAAGCTCAAGTCCTGGTCCGATATTATTAAAGGTTGCCACAACTGCTGTAAAATTTGTGATCAGATCAAAATCATCAAAGGCAATCACAAATATAGATGCTGCAAAAATCAGCACATACACAATAAAGAAAATATTTGTAGAACGAACGACTTCGTGTGGAATGGCTTTGCCATCCATTTTAATTTTTTTCACTGCATTAGGATGCAGGAAAATATGAAGTTCCTTACGTACTGTTTTGCACAGGATCAGAATTCTGGATACCTTAATACCGCCGCCTGTACTTCCGGCACAGGCACCTATAAACATGAGAAGTACCAGGATAGTTCTTGAGATCTCCGGCCAGGCATTGAAATCTGTTGTTGCGTATCCGGTGGTTGTAATAATAGAACCAACCTGGAAAGCTGCCTGTTGGAAAGCTTTGGCTGCGCTTCCGAAGATGTGATAAATATTACAGGTAATGACCAGAATCGCAATACCGATGATTCCGAAGTAATACCTTACTTCTTCCATTTTAAAGGCCTGTGCAAACTTTTTGGTGATGATAAAAAAGTAAGCATTGAAGTTGACACCAAATAAAATCATGAATACAGTGATAACAACCTGAAGATAGGTACTGTAGCTGGCCATACTGTCATTTTTGATTCCGAACCCTCCGGTACCTGCTGTACCAAAGGCTGTACATATGGAGTCAAACAATGGCATGCCTCCGACCAGAAGAAGGAATATCTGGATCACTGTCATTACAAAATAAATGGAATACAGGATTTTGGCAGTTGACTGTACTTTCGGTGCAAGCCTGCTCACGGATGGTCCGGGGCTCTCTGCCTTCATCAGATTCATGTGATAACCACCGGTAAGAGGCAGAAGAGAGAGGATAAAGACCAGAACTCCCATTCCACCGATCCAGTGAGTAAAACTTCTCCATATCAGCATACAGTGAGGAAGGGCTTCTACATTACTTAAAATACTGGCTCCTGTTGTGGTGAAGCCAGAAACAGTTTCGAATAATGCATCAACAGGGTTTGGAATACTCCGGCTGATCACAAAAGGAATTGCACCCATGATACTCAGAACAATCCAGCTTAATGCTACAGTTACAAAACCTTCTTTTGTGTAGAAAGCTTTTTGTGTTGGCTTTTTTCTGGTCAGTGGAAATCCTATGATCAGACACAAGGCAATAGTGATCAGAAAAGCTGTACCGGAGGTTTCCTGATAGATTAGTGCAGTGATTACAGGCAGGACCATAAATACTGCTTCAAGTTTCAGGATCATTCCGATAATGTAAATAATAATGGAATAGTTCATAATCCAGCTCCTTTATTTTTCCAGAATATCCGTGATATCACGCAGACCCTTCTGAGAGGTTACTATGATAACGGTATCTCCAACCTGGATAGTATCCTGACCGCGGGGAATCTTAACTTTGCCGTTTCGGTTCAGATATCCTACCAGAAGGTTCTTTTTCAGATTCAGATCAGACAATGGAATTCCCACTACCGGTGAATTTTCCCGGATAGCAAATTCCAGTGCTTCTGCCTGATTATCCAGAATATGATAAAGGGTTTCAATATTGCTGCCGATGCTGTTCTGCATGGCACGGACATATTGAAGGATAGAATCAGCAGTTATATATTTAGGATAAATGACACTTCCGATATCAAGATTATCAATTACATCGTCAAAGGCAAGACGGTTTACCTTGGCTACCAGCTTGGCATTGGAAATCGTTTTGGCAAAAAGTGCCAGGAATACATTTTCTTCATCCATGTTGGTAAGTGATACAAAAGCCTCTGTACGTGCAAGTCCCTCTTCCATAAGAAGAGAACGGTTGGTACCATCACCGTTAATGATGGTTGCTTCCGGCAGCAGTTCGCTTAATGTTTCACAGCGGGATTTATTCTGCTCGATAATCTTAACTGAGATGTTCATGTCAAGCAGGGCCTTTGTGAGGTAATAAGAGATTGTACCGCCACCAACGATAATGGCATTTTTAACCTGATTGGTTTTTAATCCGATCTTTTTGAAAAATGCTGCTGCATTTACCGGTGAAGCCAGGATAGAAACCATATCTCCATTACGGATAATATAATTACCACCAGGGATAGATACATGATCCTTGCTTTCTACTGCGCAGAAAAGAACATCACATTTCATGGTTTCGGTAATGCGTGAGATTGTCATACCATCCAGACCAAATTCAGGAAGTACCTTAAATTTCAGCATTTCTACACGGCCACGTGCGAAAGTATCAATCTTGATAGCTGAAGGGAAACGCAAAAGACGGGAAATTTCCTGTGCAGCTGCAAGTTCCGGGTTAATGATCATAGTGACACCCAGACGCCTTTTGATGAAGCTGATCTCTTTTGCATAAATAGGGTTGCGGACACGTGCAATTGTCTGACAATGACCTGTTTTCTGTGCGATCAGACAGCAGAGAAGGTTCATTTCATCGGAACCGGTTACAGCGATCAGAATATCAGCATTCTCAATACCTGCTTCTATCAGGGTATTGATACTTGCACCGTTTCCCACGATGCCCATAGCATCGATATCATCCTGAAGGGAGTTGATTACATCAGAAGAAACGTCTATAAGGGTAATATCGGATTCTTCTTGCTGAAGCTGTTCTGCCAGGGTACGTCCGACTTTACCGCACCCAACAATAATTATCTGCATAATTCCTCCAATAATAGGGCTGTCACACTTTTGTGAGACAGCCCCTTCTATATTATATTTTTGTTCTTTTGTTGCTGCTAGAGCGTGTTTGAAAAATAAATCCCACAATCTGCACGCTCTAAGGCAAAGTTACTATAGCACTGTTAGACATATTTGTAAATATGAATTTTTTATGATTTTTACAGGGATTTTTTAGTAACTGTTTACACTCATTATCCTGTGAGAATTTTGAAAAAAATAATTTTACAATTCACTGTTGTGCAAGGCCGTTTTTTGGCAGAGTGTCATAAATTAAAAAATAACATAAAATGAAGTGTAAACAGACTTATTAAATAAAAGAAAGGAAACATGTATGGAGAGCAATCGGATGGGATGTGCATACTGCAGGCCGTATAACAGAACCTGTGGCATGAATAAACCTCAGCCTGTAGATAGAGAAATCAATGTTCAGGGATATCTGGAACCTGCAATGGCCTATGTGCCATATCAGAAATTTACGGAAAACTTTCCTCTACAGTATGCATTAAGTGTGGGAACAGTTTTTCCTCAGCTTTGTAAACCATTTTGTGGAAAAAGGGGGATGTGCAGATGAATCAGGATTGTTCCAGACAACAGCTTATGAATCGTATTGACCAAATAAGTTTTGCCGTAAATGATATGAATTTATATCTTGACACACATCCCTGTGATGATAAAGCCTTGGTTTATTGCAGGGAACTTGTGCAGGAGCGAAAGAAGTTATTGAAAGAATATGGGAAAATGTATGGTCCGCTTACCATTGACAGTACTGATCAGACAGATGAAGCTGTATGGAAATGGACAGAGCAGCCATTTCCATGGGAAAAGGAAGGAGGATGCAGGTAGTTTATGTGGAATTATGAAAAAAGACTTCAGTATCCGGTGAATATTACACAGCCTAATGCGAAGATCGCACAGTATATAATGAGTCAATATGGTGGCCCGGACGGTGAGATTGGAGCATCCATGAGATATCTGTCTCAGCGTTTTACCATGCCGAATCGTGTGGCATCAGCGGTGCTTAATGATGTTGGTACAGAAGAATTGGCACATCTTGAAATGGTATCTACTATCGTACATCAGCTTACACGTGACCTTACTATGGAAGAAATAGAGAAATCTGGGTTTGGTCCTTATTATATTGATCATACAGTGGGTGTCTGGCCACAGGCGGCCGGAGGAATTCCTTTTAATGCCTGTGAATTTCAGAGTAAGGGTGATCCGATCACAGACTTATTTGAAGATCTTGCGGCAGAGCAGAAGGCACGGGCCACTTATGACAATATTTTGCGGGTAGTAAGGGATATACCGGAGATCGCAGATCCTATTAAATTTCTCCGCGCAAGAGAGGTGGTACATTTCCAGAGATTTGGTGAAGCACTCCGTTCAGTTCAGGAGAAACTGGATGCGAAAAATTTCTATGCCTTTAATCCGGCTTTTGATAATCCGTGCACTGCATCATGCGATGGACGTAAATGATCATATATCTTAAAATTCATATGTGATAAAATAAAGAAGGAAAGAAGAAAAATGTTCTGGCCGGATGGAACATTTTTCTTCTTTATGATATACTAACTGAAGTGTGTTGGGATTAAAAAGTATTTTATCCTGATTCGAAATCTACATGAGACATCCGGGAGGTACATAGAGGAATGCAGCTGACAATATTGGGAACAGGAAATGCAAAAGTAACGAGATGTTATAATACATGTTTCACATTAAATGAAGATAAAGAATATTTTATGGTAGATGGCGGTGGTGGAAACACAATTCTGAAACAGTTGGAGGATGCAGGGATCAGCTGGAAAAATATCAGCACGATTTTTGTCACACATAAGCATATTGATCATCTGCTGGGAATCATCTGGATGCTGCGTATGTATTGCCAGGGAATGGCGCGGGGGCAGTTTGAGGGCAGGGTAACGATTTACGGGCATGATGAAGTGATCGGTCTGCTGAAACAGATGGCTGAGATGCTTCTTACAGAAAAGGAAACAAGATTTATCGGAGAAAAAGTACATCTGGAAGAAGTAAAAAACGGAGAAGAGAGAATGATCCTTGGGCATAAAGTGACATTTTTTGATATTTTATCTACGAAGGCAAAACAGTTTGGATTCTGTATGGAGTATGCAGAAGGAAAGAAACTGACCTGCTGCGGTGATGAACCATATAATGAATGTGAGTATAACTATGCTGTACACAGCACATGGCTTTTGCATGAGGCATTTTGTTTATTTTCGCAGGCTGATCAATTCAAACCATATGAAAAACATCATTCTACAGTAAAAGATGCATGTCAGCTTGCTCAGGATTTGAATGTAGATAATCTGATTCTGTATCATACAGAAGATAAGAATATTTTCAGAAGAAAAGAACTTTATTTAGAAGAAGGACAAAAGTATTATAAAGGAAACCTTCAGATCCCCTATGATCTGGAAACATATGAATTATAAGATTATAAAAAGTAATATCTCCGGAATCCGACTGAAAAATCTGGATTTCGGAGATATTTTTGTTGTGATTATTACGCAGTGTGGTCAATAGATGCTGCCAGAGGCAAAGCTGTACATACAGTATCATCCTCTGAAAAAGTCTCCATAATTCCTGAAATCGTTTTGTGCAGATATGGACGATATTCAGTAAGGGACACAGGCTGCTGATGCAGGATACAGCTATAGCAGGTAGAACCTACCAGTTCAATGATAGTGAAAAGCATCAGTTCCGGATTTTTATAATGAAGTCCGCTCTGCGCAAGCATGTCCAGGTAAGACTGATAGAAATTGTACTCATCATCCGGCATTTTCTCTTCAAAAGCACCTTTGAAAACTCCCCAGGCAAGATTCTTTGAAATAAACAGCAGAAGAGTGCGGTCCTGATCCAGTTCCGTAAGAATATAATCTATGATGAAATGCACCTGCTGGTTAAATCCGGTAATATGAGCTTTCTGCAGAGTCTCGTGGGCGCGGAAGAATAATTCACCTGTCTTATGAGAAACAAGCTTATTCCGGATATCGTACTTATCTTTAAAATAAAGATAGAAAGTACCCTTGGCAACACCTGCCTGATTTACAATATCGGAAATCGTAGTTTTAGTGAGCCCCTTTGTTGTGAAAAGCTCAAAGGCGGTATTGAATAAAGCGTCTTTTTTCCTTTTTTTATTTAATTCCAACTTTCCCATTACAGATTTCCCCCTCCTTTGGCTATCTCTTACTTTTTATTTTAAACAAAAATGACTAAAAGTCAATATTACATTTTTGACCCGTAAAAATTTAGGCAAATTGTGAATAATGATTATTGACTGATAGTCAGTTTTGGTATATAACATTTCATGAGATAAAAAATGACTGTTGGTCATAGAATGATCAAACAGTATCAATAATAAAGAAAGAAGAGGAGAAAAAAGATGATTAAGGTTGGAAAGTGGATTGCAAAACACAAAATACTGATCATTATCATCGGAATTGCATTACTGATTCCGGCATATCTTGGTATGGCGGCAACCAGGATCAATTATGATGTGTTGAGCTATCTGCCTGATACTCTTGAAACAGTTGAGGGACAGGATATTATGGTGGATCAGTTCGGAATGGGAGCATTCTCCATGATAGTTGTGGAGAATATGGAACTAAAAGACGTAGCTGCTTTAAAAGAAAAAGTTGAGGCAGTTGACCATGTTAAAAAAGTATTATGGTATGACAGTGTACTGGATGTTTCTGTTCCTGTTGAAATGCTTCCGAAGGATCTGAGGAACGCATTTTTTAACGGAGATGCAACAATGATGATTGCATTATTTGATAATACGACATCATCTGAAACTTCTATGGATGCAGTTACAGAGATTCGAAAGATCACTTCTGAAAATTGTTTTGTAAGTGGAATGACAGGTATTGTTACTGATATCAAACAGATTGCACTTAAGGAAATGCCGATTTATGTAGTGATTGCATCCTGTCTGTCTCTGGTAGTGTTGTTGCTTGCAATGGATTCACTGGTAGTTCCGGTATTATTCCTGCTCTGTATCGGTGTAGCAGTTTTGTATAACCTTGGAAGCAATATTTTCCTTGGACAGATTTCATATATCACACAGGCGCTGACAGCAGTTCTTCAGTTAGGTGTTACAATGGACTATTCCATTTTCTTATTGAACAGCTATGAGGAGAATAAGAAACGATTTGAGGGTAATAAAGAGAGGGCCATGGCACATGCCATCAATGCAACTTTCAAATCCGTGATTGGAAGTTCTATTACAACAGTAGCCGGATTTATTGCACTTTGCTTTATGACATTTTCACTTGGCCGGGATATGGGTATTGTAATGGCAAAGGGTGTTGTCATTGGTGTTTTCTGTTGCGTTACTCTGCTTCCTGCTTTGGTGCTCACTTTTGATAGAGCGATTGAAAAGACAACACATAAACCGCTTCTTCCAAGCTTTGATAAAGCATCTGCTTTTATCACAAAGCATTATAAAGTATGGCTGATCATTTTCCTGGTAATGCTTTTTCCGGCAATCCATGGAAATAATAATTTAAAGAATTATTATAATATAGATAAGTCACTTCCTGCTACACTGGACAGTAACGTTGCCAACGCGAAACTTCAGGAAACTTTTGATATGAATAACGTTCATATGGTTTTATTAAAGAAGGGACTGACATCAAAAGAGAAGACTGAAATGCTCAATAAGATCAAGGATGTAGATGGTGTGAAATGGGCACTTGGAATGGATTCCTTTGTAGGTGCGGCATTCCCGGATACCATGATTCCAAAGGATCTCAAGAAAATGCTGGAGAGTGATGAATATGAGATGGAATTTATCTGTTCCAAGTATAAGACAGCAACAGATGAAGTAAATAATCAGATTGATGAGATCCAGAAGATCGTAAAGGGATACAGTCCGGAATCCATGGTAATTGGCGAGGCGCCTCTGACAAAGGACCTTCAGGATGTTACAGATGTGGATTTAAAGACAGTAAATACGATTTCGATTCTGGCAATATTTATCATTATTATGATCGTATTTAAATCAATTTCTCTTCCGTTTATCCTGGTTGCAGTTATTGAGTTTGCAATTTTTGTCAATATGTCTGTACCATACTATCAGGGAAAAGAAGTTGTATTCGTAGCAAGTATTGTTATCGGCTGTATCCAGCTGGGAGCAACTGTTGATTATGCGATCCTGATGACCAGCAGATATCAGAAAGAAAGAGGATTGGGTAAGAGCAAGAAAGAATCTATTGCCATTGCGCATAAGACCTCTATGAAATCAATTATTATCAGTGGCTGCAGTTTCTTTGCAGCGACGTTTGGAGTTGGTCTTTATACACAGGTCGATATGATCGGAAGTATTACAAATCTGCTTTCACGTGGTGCGGTTATCAGTACAATGGTTGTACTGCTTGTACTGCCGGCCATGTTTATGATATTTGATCCTCTTATCTGCCATACTTCTCTTGGATTTTCCAAGAAGAAAAAAACAGAAGAAAAGAAAATGTGATTTATAGTGAAAATGAAGCTTATTGTAAAGAGATAGAAAATAAAGGAGTAATCTATTATGAACAGAAACAGAAAGAAAGCAGCTGCAGCAACACTTGCAGCAGGAATGGCTGTAGTTCTCGGAGCAGGTACTGTGATGGCAGCTGCTTCAACAGGTGATAATGAAGTTCAGAAAGAAGAGACTGTTTATGTAAATACCACTGCTGCCGGAGATGTAACAGACGTTACAGTATCTAACTGGTTGAAAAATTCAGGAGACAGTTCAAATTCTGAAATTAAGGATACTTCTGATCTTCAGGATATCAAAAATGTGAAAGGTGATGAAACCTTTACTCAGAATGGAAAGAATCTGACATGGAGTACTGACGGAAGTGATATTTATTATCAGGGAAAAACAGATAAGGACCTTCCGGTCTCTGTGGCAATTAAATATTATATGGACGGAGCAGAAATTAAATCGGAAGATCTGGCCGGAAAAACAGGACATCTCAAAATGGAGGTTACATACACAAACACCTCCAAAACAACTAAGAAGGTTAATGGTAAAACAACGGATATCTATTCACCATTTGTAATGGTGACAGGAATGATTCTTTCTACAGATAATTTTTCTAATGTAACAGTTGATAATGGTAAAGTTATTTCTGATGGAAGCAGAAATGTAGTTGTTGGTTTTGGTATGCCGGGAATGAAGGAAAGTCTGGATATGTCTTCTGATATTGCGGATGAGGTAGATATCCCGGAGGGATTTACAATGGAAGCAGATGTCACTGACTGTGAGATGAGTTCTGCATTTACTGTAGCGTTGACAGATATTTTCAAAGATATCAATCTTGATAATGTAGATGGTCTGGATGATTTAAAAGACTCAATGAAAGATCTGACAGATGCAGCTGTAAAACTGGTAGATGGAACAAAAGATCTCTACGATGGAACCAATACACTGAATGACAAATATCAGGAGTTTTATGATGGAATCGGAACTCTGAAATCCGGTGTCGGTGAACTCAGTGACGGAGCAAAGGAACTGGATGACGGAGCGCAGAAATTAAGCAGTGGAGCAAAGGAACTGGATGACGGAGCACAGAAATTAAGCAGCGGTGTTTCTACTTATACATCAGGGGCTGATACACTTTCAGCAGGAATTAAACAGTATACTTCAGGTGTGAATACACTGGACAGTAAAATGGCTGAATATGAAGCAGGAATGAAATCTCTTTCTGATGGTGTGAATGCATATGTTGCAGGTGGTAATCAGCTGGCAGGTGGAGTACAGAGTTATGTAACAGGAGCAGGTACTCTGACAGATGGAATGCAGCAGTATATTGCAGGTGTTAATCAGCTTGCAGGTGGTGTAAGCCAGTATGCAGGTGGCATCAAGAGTATGGTAGACGGAATTGGTCAGATTGTTCCTGGAATTGACACAGCAGTAAATGGAATTCAGACAGCTGCAGATAAGATGACAGCTCTTTCATCTAAGATCGATGCAGATAAGATTGCTACTTTCAGCAGCAGTATGACAGCCTATACAACTGGCGTTTCTGACTATACTTCTGCGGTAAATCAGTATATTGAAAGTGTGGAACAGCTTGCAGCAGGACTGAATCAGCTGGAGAGTGCACTTGAGAGTATGGGAACTTCCACAGCTTCTCAGGTGGAGGAAAGTGCAAATGCAATGTCCGGTCAGTTAAGTGCAGGAGCGGATACAATGAACAGTCAGGCAGATGCAATTGAATCCTGGATCAGTGATGTTTCAGATGTATCGGTAGATACATCATCTGTAGATGCGGGAGTTGCAGCAGTAAGCAGTCAGCTGGAGGCAGCTGAATCTGCATTATACAGTATTGATACAAGTAATATGGATGATGAGACAGCAGCTGCTGTAGAAGCCGCAATCGGTGGAGCCTTAGGTTCTATTCAGGCAGCTGAAGACAGTGCATCTAATATTGATACATCTACAGTCACAGCTTCTGTACCTGATACATCTGCATTGCAGTCAGCGGCAGACAGTTTAAGAGCATCTGCATCCAGTGCACAGTCAACAGCAGATGCACAGGAGGAAGCAGTTAACAGCAGCATTGAACAGCTGAAACAGCAGTTACAGGCATTAAGCAGCGGAATGCAGACAGTACAGGAAACCGTATCACGGCTGAATGCAGGGGCAAAAGAGCTTACATCAAATGATGGTAAACTTAAGGCCAGTGGAAATCAGCTTGCCCAGTCCGGAAATCAAATTACAACTGCTATCAGTGAAATGAGTACATTGTTTGGCGGACTGGAACAGCAGCTTCCGGAAATGTTACAGGGAATCAATCAGCTGAAAGCAGGATCTGATCAGCTGACAACTGCAAACAAATCTTTGCAGAGTGGATATGAAAGTCTTGCAAAAGCAAGTACAGAACAGATGATTTCCGGTGCAGATACATTGCTTAGTTCAGGGAAGACGCTGACAGATGGAATTACACAGCTTCAGGGTGAGAATAATGCAAATGCACAGGCGTTATTAAAAGGCGCCAAGACTCTTAAGGATGCCAGAACGAGCCTGACAAACGGTATGTCACAGATTAGTTCTGCAACAGGTCAGCTTACAAGCGGAGTAGAGGCTCTTGCGTCAAACAGCGGTGCATTATACAGCGGAGCAGATAAGCTTTCTTCAAGCAGTTCCACATTAAATAGCGGAGCGCAGACACTTGCGTCAGGAACGCAGACACTTGCGTCAGGAGCGCAGACACTTGCATCAGGAACCGGTAGTCTTGTATCAGGAACACAGACACTGATGGATGGAACCAATAAACTTTCTGACGGCAGCGATCAGCTTAAGGATGGTATCAAAGATCTGAACGATGGGGCAAAAGAACTGAATAAGGGTCAGAAAAAGTTTTATAAAGAAGGCATCAAGAAACTGGATGACACCGTAAATGTTGATCTTCAGGATATCCTTGACAGATTCGAAGCAATTCAGTCTGATGATGTATTGTATACCACATTTACAGACAGATCCAGTAATATGGATGGAAATGTTAAATTTATCTTTGAATCAGATCCTATTGAGATCAGTGATGATGAAGAATAAAAAGGCTTACTGAGAACGCAAGAAAAATCAAAATAAAATGGGGCAGATGCATCAGGCAACTGCCCCATTGCTTATAAAAAAGCTTTCTGCTATAATAAGAAAAGTTAAACGAAAAATGAGAAAGCGGCAGGTGATTAAATGGATAATACAAAATCACGAAAACAGTCGTACACAGCAGCATCTTCCAAAAACAAGACACGGCCAAAGACAAGGGCAGATTATTATGATTACAGTCTGGTGGCGGTTATTGTACTGCTGACCTGTTTTGGGCTTATCATGCTGTACAGTACAAGCTCATATACGGCTCAGATAAATTACGGCAGTGATATGTTTTTCTTTAAGAAACAGGCATTGATCAGTGTGGCCTGTATTATAATGGCGCTGATCATTTCAAAGATCAATTATCGGATACTGAACCGTTTTGCTGCAGCCTTGTATGTAGCAGCTCTGGTATTAATGGCATTGGTTAAAACGCCCCTTGGCCAGTCTTCACATGGTGCCCAGAGATGGCTGAATCTTGGACCAATCCAGTTTCAGCCGGCGGAACTTGCCAAAATAGCGGTTATTGTCTGTCTTCCATATATGATCGTGTATATGGGAAAGAATGTACGTACTTTAAAGGGCTGTATGGTTCTTGCAGGTATGGGAGGAGTTCTGGCATTTACGGCATATGTATTTACAGACAATCTGAGTACAGCGATCATTATTTTCTGTATTACTGCAGGACTGATTTTTGTAGCTCACCCGGATACCAGGATTTTTATCATTCTTGCAGGTGTTGCGATAGCGTTGGCAGTGATCGGGATTGCTTTTCTGAATGCGACTGCAAGTGTTGACGGAAACGGAAGCTTCCGTCTGAGACGAATTATGGTATGGCTTCATCCGGAAGAATATGCGGACAGCTGGGGATATCAGACGATTCAGGCGTTGTATGCGATTGGATCCGGCGGATTTTTTGGTCGTGGTCTTGGAAACAGCATCCAGAAGCTTGGAAGTGTACCTGAGGCACAGAATGATATGATTTTTTCAATCATCTGTGAGGAACTTGGTATTTTTGGAGGACTTATTGTACTGATGCTGTATGCATATCTTTTGTACAGATTATTTTTTATCGCACAGAATGCTCCGGATATGTTTGGATCACTGATGGTCAGCGGAATTTTTATTCATATAGCATTACAGGTCATCCTTAATATTTCGGTTGTTGTAAATCTTATGCCCAATACAGGTGTAACTTTACCGTTTATCAGTTATGGAGGTACATCGATCGTATTCTTGATGGCAGAGATGGGACTTGCATTGAGTGTGGCAAGGCAGATTAAGTTTGAAGAGTCGTAAAATAGTGCTTGACAAACAGAATGGAAGAATATATACTTTGAACATCAAAGTAATAAAAATATTCCGGAACTTGAATTAAAGGAGAAAAGAACTATGTTAGAAAAAATGAGTGAAATGATATCAGAACAGTTAAATTGTGACGCTGCAGAGATTACTGCAGAAACATCTTTCAAGGATGATCTTGGAGCAGATTCTCTTGATCTGTTTGAACTGGTTATGGCTCTGGAAGACGAATACAATATTGAAATCCCTGCAGAGGATCTTACAGATCTGACAACAGTTGGTGCAGTTATGGATTACCTTAAAGGTAAAGGCGTAGAAGCATAATAGAAATAGAGTCAAAAAGATAACTCCCTGGAGTCAGAAGTGGCTCCGGGAGAATTTTTTTGATATTATAATTTGATAATCAAAATATTTTAATATAAAACAGTTTGAAAGGGAAATGAATATGTCCAGAATTGCATTTATATTTCCGGGACAGGGCGCGCAGTATACAGGAATGGCTAAAGATTTCTGTGAAAAATATGCTGTAAGCCGCCAGGTGTTTAAGAAAGCATCTGAGGTATCAGGGATTGATGTGGAATCCTTATGCTTTGAAGAAAATGACAGGTTAAATATTACAGAATATACACAGATTGCCATGCTGGCAGCAGAAATCGCAATTTTAAGAGCTGCAGAGGAATCAGGGCTCCGGTCGGAGGTAAATGCAGGACTGAGCCTTGGAGAATATGGAGCACTTGTGGCTTCCGGTGTCATGAAGGAAGAAGATGCATTTGCTGTAGTAAGAAAAAGAGGAATCCTTATGCAGGAGGCATATCCCACAGGTGGTGCAATGTCCGCTGTACTTGGAACAGACTCAGAATTGATCGAACAGATCTGCAGAGAGACACAGGGAATCGTATCAATTGCAAATTATAACTGTCCCGGACAGATTGTGATCACAGGAGAAGAAGCGGCAGTTAAAGCAGCAGGAGAAGCATTAAAAGCAGCAGGTGCCAGACGAGTGATCCCACTCAATGTAAGCGGACCGTTTCACTGCGAACTTCTCAAAACTGCAGGAGATAAACTGGGACAGGAACTTGAAAATGTAGAAATACAGCCATTTACCGTACCTTATGTGACAAATGTAACTGCACAGAATGTGACAGGACCAGATCAGGTAAAAGAGTTACTGGTAGAGCAGGTTTCCTCTTCTGTACGCTGGCAACAGTGTGTGGAGCAGATGATCAGTGACGGTGTGGATACTTTTGTTGAAATCGGACCAGGAAGAACGCTGACAGGATTTCTGAAAAAGATTAACAGAAATGTAAAGGCATTACATATTGAAAGCGTGGAGGATCTGGAGGCAGTAAGAAAGGAGTGTCTGTAAATGCTTGAAAATAAAGTAGCTCTGGTTACAGGTGCAGGACGCGGAATCGGTCGTGCTATTGCTATTGCTCTTGCAAAAGAGGGAGCAGAAGTGATCGTCAATTATAATGGTTCCGAAGAGCGTGCAGAAGAAGTAAAGCAGACTATCGAAGAAAATGGTGGAAAAGCTTCCACATATAAATGCAATGTCAGTGACTTTGAAGCCTGCGAAGCTATGATCAAAGATGTGGTAAAAGAATACGGACATCTGGATATTCTGGTAAACAACGCCGGAATTACCAAGGATGGTCTGATCATGAAAATGAAAGAAGAAGACTTTGACGCTGTATTAAATGTCAATTTGAAAGGTACATTTAATACTATTCGTCACAGTGCCCGTCAGATGCTGAAGCAGAGAAGCGGAAAGATAATCAACATTTCTTCTGTTTCCGGAATCCTTGGAAATGCAGGACAGGCTAATTATGCAGCATCCAAAGCCGGCGTGATCGGTCTGACAAAGACAATGGCAAGAGAACTGGGGAGCCGCGGCATCACTGTAAATGCTATTGCACCGGGATTCGTAGACACAGAAATGACAGAAGTACTTTCTGAAGAACTGAAAGAAAGTGCCTGCAGGCAGATTATCCTGGGACGGTTTGGAAAACCGGAGGATATTGCCAATACAGCAGTATTTCTGGCATCTGAGAAAGCAGATTATATTACAGGACAGGTCATCAGTGTGGATGGCGGTATGAATGTATAAAGGAGAATAAAATGAGAAGAGTAGTGATCACAGGTATGGGAGCTATCACTCCTGTAGGTCTTAGTGTAGAAGAATTCTGGAACAGCGTAAAAGAGGGCAGAACAAACTTCGCAGAAGTAACCCGCTTTGACACAACAAAATACAGAGCACATATGGCAGCAGAAATCAACAATTTCAATCCAAAAGATTACATGGATTTTAAATCTGCCAAACGTATGGAACTTTTCAGCCAATATGCAGTGGCTGCAGCAAAAGAAGCCATCGAGCAGTCCGGTCTTGATATGACAAAAGAAGATCCGTTCCGTGT